>NZ_CP151100.1:300000-383299 GCF_038096175.1 Nostoc sp. UHCC 0302 | reverse complement strand
AGTCTGCCAAGACAACGCTTGCGTCGTGGTTAGCAAGGGAGGCAGTTCTTGAGCAGGGGAGGAATTGGGGGCAGATTTAAAAAATTGCAGCTTAGTTTCTTTCCTCCAATTCTTCCCCTGCCTCCCCTGCTTCTCTTCTCCCCCATCTTCCCCTGCTCAAGAACTGCCCTGACGAGGTTTTACATGAGTCTTAGCGCCATTCGTATACGGTCTTTGGGATTTTAGTCACCAAACAACCACTGCTCCCGGAGTACTTGCCTGCTTATAGCCTAACTAACATCTAATGCTCTTCGAGTTTGCGGCCCAACTATGCCATCTACAAGTAGACCATTTCTTACTTGAAAACTACGAACTTGGCGCTCGGTTTCTGGGCCATAATATCCATCAACTGTAACGTTCCCTAAAGCTTTTTGAAGTTGGGAAACAGATGTCCCTTGTGAGCCATTACGAAGAAAAATCCTACTGCTAACGTTAATGCGAGAACTACGACGATAAACCCGTGGAGGACTAGCGTTAATCCACTTGCTATAGGCGTAAGTGCCATCTGCAAGTGTAGCAAACCCGTTACTAGACGCTCCCCTGACAACACCTGGGAGGCTTGAACCATAAGGAGCGCATCTAATCACTTGTGAATTCAAACTCGGCCCTGTACGGATATTAAGACATCTGCCGTTTGTACTGACATAGTTCATTGCTGAGGCTATCTGAATTTGGCTAACAGCAGTTACCAATACGCTAACACCAGCTAAAGCTAACCAGACAGAAGATTTCAGGAGTTTTTTCCAATTGAATTGAAATTTCGGGAGATGATTTTTGGTGTTTCTGATTACCTGCTGATTGGGAATAACTGTATTAAAAGATTTAAAAATTCCTTTCCAATTAAATTTAATTTTTGGAAGAGATTCCATATTTTTGGTTGTCTCTTCATGAGCCATATACATATAAGAGTAAGCAAGACTTTCCATAATACACTCCTAAATATCAATGCAGAATTTGGAATATTAAAATAATTGCAGAAACGTTTTTTTTCAGCAGTACCTTTGAGCGTACTATTTCATAGTACAGATTTTTGACTCCAGAGTTTCTATTGCTACCCTATCCTCTGTAGATTTTACACCATTTACTCTTTCATCGTCCAAAGGGCTATAGGGTGAATAATAAGTGGCGGGTTTGAATCCCCCATTCATTGATTCAGACGAATGGATTCTATATTAAATGTCTATCTCATTTATTCAAAGATAAGCAAGCCGTGTCAGAATGTTGAATAGTTGGTCTTTAAAGTGAGCAAGATCATGGCTGTTAACTCTGATTCTGCTTGGGATTTATCGGTTAATAACCGCAACGGTCAACTTGCTCTGGTTGTTGAGGTCAAGAGTAAACTTAATGCATCGCCAGAGTGGGCGGCCTCGTTGCGACGTAATATCTTTGCACATGGAACTTTTCCAATAGCACCATATTTTCTGATGGTCTTTCCAGATCGGTTTTACTTATGGACAAATGCTGAAGTTCAATTGGAGCAGAGCGAAGCAGACTATGCTGTTGATGCACATTCCATTCTTCAGCCCTACTTAGAACGGGCAGGAGTGACGGCTGAGCAAATCAGTGGGGAAAGCCTTGAATTAATTATTGCATCCTGGTTAGGAAAAATTATTTATTCTCAATCTCCTGAACATATAGATGAATCTGAACGCTGGTTAATTGATTCAGGATTATATGCTGCTATAGCTGGAGGCAAGTTTGATTATAAGGCGGTTGCGTGAATATTTATGTTGAAACCAACTTTCTCTTAGAACTCGTCTTTGAACAAGAACAGTGTGTCAGCTGTGAGCAAATTCTACAACTTTGTTCAGCAGGGCAGACAAAGCTAATTATTCCAGCTTATAGTCTTGCTGAACCTCATGAGAAGTTAAACCGTCAGGCAAAAAGCCGCAGAAATCTGCAACAATTGCTTGATGCTGAGTTAAAGCAACTTTCACGTACAGCATCCTATATCAGCCGGATCAGGAGTATCCAAGATATTGCTAGTTTGATGGTGCAGAGCAATGAAGAGGAACGACAGCGCTTTATTTATTATCGAGAGCAGCTTTTCAATATTGCAGAAGTTATTGCACTTACTTCGGAAATATTGATTCAGGCAGCATCCTGTGAAAGTACTTATGATTTAAGCCCACAAGATGCTATTGTTTATGCATCAGTTATGAACCACTTGCGTCAGTATAAACCACAGTTAGGATGTTTTCTTAATAGAAACTCAAAAGACTTTGATAGTCCTGATATTGTTGAGCAACTAAATCAATTAAAATGCCGGATGATCCCGCGATTTGATCATGGTTATAATTTTATCCAATCCCAACTGCTAACTTAGCAATCATAATTTGGATAAGTCTTTTTGTGTCAAATAAAACAGCAGAATTTCCTGAGCAAAGCTCCAGAAGTCATGTCCTTCGGTTAAACCAGCGATGAGCTTTCGCCGCACCGATGAATTAATTGTGCAATCACTCCAGTCCAGCCAGTTTGGTGGCTTGCTCCTAAGCCAGCACCATTGTCGCCATGAAAGTATTCATAAAACGTCAGCAAATTTCGCCAATGGGGATTGTGATGAAAAATCTCGACAGTACCGTTGACAGGTCGATGTGCGCTATTATTTTGTTGAAAAATTCGTCTAAGTCGTTTTGACAAATCAATCGCTACCTCTTTGAGCGTCATCCATTGTCCAGAACCAGTGGGACATTCTACTTTGTAGTCATCTCCTAAGTAGTGATGAAATTCTTGTAGGGCTTCAATTACTAAATAATTCATCGGAAACCAAATCGGCCCACGCCAGTTAGAATTGCCACCAAATAAATTGTTTGTGGATTCAGCTGGTTCGTAGTCCACTCGGTACTCCTGCTTGTTAACGTGCATGATAAAGGGATGCTCAGCATGAAATTTTGATACAGAGCGAATGCCATAGGGGCTTAAAAACTCACACTCATCCAACATCCGCTTTAAAATACGGGTTAGCTTATCGCGGTTTAAGATTGCCAGTAAACGGCGCTGATGTTCGCCTTGGGTATGCATACAAGCAATCCCAGTTGTGAGATCCGGTCGATGTTCAATGAACCACTGGGTACGCTTGCCAAATCCGCTGAGTTTTTCAATAGTCGAGGGTGAGAGCGTTCCTACCGCAAACAGTGGCACTAAGCCAACCAGTGAGCGCACTTTCATTGGACAGTGATGTCCATCTGGAAAACGCAGCGCATCATAAAAAAATCCGTCCTCCTCATCCCACAAGACAAGTTCATCTTTACCAATCCCGTCCATTGCAGCTGCAATTCGCAGAAAATGCTCGAAGAATTTACTGGCAATGTCTTCGTAGATCGGTTCATTCACAGCAAGCTCTAAGGCAATGGTCAGCATATTCATACAAAACATTGCCATCCAGCTTGTGCCGTCTGCTTGCTCTAAATCACCACCTGTTGGCAAGGGCGCACTACGGTCAAAAACGCCAATATTGTCCATGCCCAAAAAGCCGCCCTGAAAAATGTTTTTACCGTCGGCATCCTTGCGATTCACCCACCAAGTAAAGTTGAGTAGCAGCTTTTGAAATACCCTTTCGAGAAACTGTTTATCAGCGTGACCGTAGAACTTTTGCTCAATCTGGTAAACCTGCCACACTGCCCAAGCGTGTACAGGTGGATTGACATCACTGAATTCCCACTCATAGGCTGGCAACTGCCCGTTCGGATGCATATACCATTCCCGCGTCAGCCGTTGCAGTTGTTGCTTGGCAAAATCTGGGTCAATCATTGCCAAGGGAATCATATGAAATGCCAAATCCCAAGCAGCAAACCACGGATATTCCCAGGTGTCTGGCATGGAGAGAACATCATTAATATATATATGCACCCAATCAGCGTTGCGAACGTTCCGACGCGAATCGGGGGGAATCAAAGTGGCTGGGTCGCCTTTGAGCCAATCTTCGATTATATATAGATAAAACTGTTTGCTCCACAGCATCCCAGCAAATGCCTGACGCTGGATGGTGCGCTCCTCATCAGGTAGTGGAAATGGCGTAATTCTTTGATAGAATTCGTCGGCTTCTTTGATTCGCTCGCCTAAGATGCGCTCGAACTCACTGCCAAAAGGTTTGGCAATCTCAGAGGAGTCCGCCAGCCGCAAGCGTATAGTTTGCTCTGCTCCCCCTGGAATGACCAATTTGTAGTCAGCAGCAAATTTTGTACCAATGCGGTTTGGATTCACTGCCGAATGCCGCTCGTGGATTATATACTCATGGAAACCATCTTTGACGTAGGGTGAGGCATTCTTCATGCCGTACAGCCGCTCAAAATTCGTTTCATTCTCAGTAAACAAAAGTTCTGCTGCACCTTGACAGTAAAGCCAATAATTGCTCATGCTGGGGTGAGAGGCTTCAATGATGCTGAAATCTGCCTCGGATTTCAGCACCTTAAGCATCGGTTTTTCACTATTGCCGTCGAATGACCATATATTGCGAAACCAAAGTGAAGGCAGCAGATGCAATGGTTTGGCTTGGGAACTGCGATTTGCAATTGTGATCTGAATTAATATGTCTTCAGCAGAGGCTTTGGCGTACTCGACGAACACATCAAAGTAGTCGTCTTCGTCAAATACTCCCGTGTCAATCAATTCAAATTCCGCCTCTTGCTTACTGCGACGACAGTTTTCCTCTACCAACTGTGTATAGGGAAATGCCTGCTGCGGATATTTATACAAGCATTTCATGTATGCATGAGTTGGCGTGTTGTCGAGATAAAAGTAGTATTCTTTAACATCCTCACCATGATTGCCTTCACTGCCCGTTAAGCCAAACATCCGCTCTTTTAGAATTGGATCTTGCCCGTTCCACAGAGCGATGTCTACGACGGGCTACGCCTACGCAAAACACAATCGTTGATGATTGTCACAAATTCCGGCAATTCCATCTTCACCCCAGCGGTAAGCACGCGAACGGGCATGGTCATGGGGAAAATAGTCCCAAGCTGAGCCATCCGGGCTGTAGTCTTCGCGCACTGTTCCCCATTGCCGCTCACTCAGATAAGATCCCCAGCGACGCCAGTAAGCTTGGTACTCTCGGTCTTCTTGCAACCGTTGTTCTTCAGCCGTCATCATTTCCTCTCAACTATTTCTTCCAAACGGTTATCAAATACAGCCAAAGCTTCGATTAATCTTTGAACTATGAGCCGAATGGCACGCTTGTTAAGCACAAACCCCTGATATAACTGGCTTTTGGGTGTGGGGTGTTGGGTGTGGGGTGTGGGGTGTGGGGAATCAAGAAAATGTTGAACTCCTTAACGCGACTAAAGGTTAATTGCTTGAGGGGATACGAAATACCCTGAAATAGATATAGGGCAACGAGTGTAGCAATTTGTGGTAAAACAAAAAGAGCATTCATTCGCAATAAGCTCTATTTAATGATAATATTACCAGAATTCTACGAGACACACCTCAAGCGAGAGCTTGGACGTACTGAATACTTATTACTAAAACTCCTTATCTGTTTATTACAATCTATTAAAACTGTTAGCCTTGAGGCGCTAGCGACTGCTTTACCAATACCAATACTATTTGAAAGTAGAAGGAAAAAACTTCAGCGATTTTTATCTTTAAATTACATCAATGTTGAAGAAATTTGGTTTCCAATTATCAAAAGCTGGCTAGAAATAAATTTTCCTTTAAATGAAGTTATTTATGTAGTTATAGATCGGACTAATTGGGGATGCATTAATCTATTAATGATTAGCGTGGTTTGGGACAAAAGGTCTATCCCAATATATTTTGAGCTATTAGACAAGTTAGGCTCAAGTAATTTTGATGAACAAGAAGCAGTATTTAAAAAAGCATTACCGATTTTCAAGGATTATAAAATTGTAGTGTTAGGAGACCGAGAATTTTGTTCAATAAAGTTGGCTAACTGGCTCACAGAGCAGAAAGTATATTTCTGCTTACGCTTAAAAAAGGACGCATTTATAGAAATAGAACCAGAAATTTGGCTGCAATTAAGAGATTTGGGTTTAGCACCTGGTCTTTCCTTCTTTTACCAAGGTATTAAATATACGAAATCTCAAGGGTTTGTTAGCTTTAATCTCGCTACTAAATGGAAACGGAAACGTTTTGGAGTTGCGCCGGAAGAGGGCTGGTTTATTCTGACTAATTTAGATGATTTAGATTCGGCTATTAAGGCTTATAAACAACGTTTTGATATTGAGGAAATGTTTAGAGATTTTAAAAGCGGTGGTTATAATTTAGAAGATACTAATGTATCAGGTCAAAGGCTAATTTCCCTAATATTATTAATCTCACTTGCATACACGGCTGCAACTATATCTGGTCAAAAAATTAAACGCATGGGTGTTCAAAAATATGTAGGCAGAATTAAAGAATCTGGGCGGACAGTTCGCCGTCATAGCAGTTTTTATATTGGATTATATGGGTCTAACTGGGTCGATTTCATGGAAAATTCTTATGAATTGGTGGCTGAGTTAATGACACTAGCTCCTAATAAGCGTAAGTATTATCAACAAGGAGAAAGGGCTATGAGGCTTATTTTATCTGCATTCTAGCCCTTTTTGTCCCCCCTCAAGGGTTAATTGTCTTAAACACTACACCCAACACCCTACCCCCAACACCCTGCCAAGCGCGAGGTTTCACGTTTTCAAGCGTGACATTCAACTATGAGCCTAACGCTGCTAAACCCCAAACTTATCAAGAGCAATAATCTTCTCTTGATGCAGTATGTGGAACGAGGAGGTAGCTTGCAACTTCCGTCGGGGCAACGCTTTCCAAGCGAAAATATTATTTACTTAAGAAACCTAGAAAACGTATTCTCTAAAAATACATTCTATCTAAAGAACTAATTTTATCACTGAGAAAGACTCCTATAGATTTGTTAAGTTTGTTCTAAAGGTGGATTTATTTACTCAGTTTTAAAAATATAGTCTTTTGGTCATTAGAAAAGCTCAATTTCTCTCAATACACTTGTAGTCAAGCTAAACAAGAATGGCATAGCTCAATGTAAAATCAAAATGCTTTTGCTTTCACTCAAAAGTAACAAAAACCCTATCAATCATCTCAAGATTTTCAGAAATTTTGAACCAATAAACAGCTTGCCTCAAATCTTCACTCGAAAAAATCAGGATACAAATTTTATGGGTCTTCTAAATATTGCAGATTTCGATCCTAATTACCGTGAAAGTTTTAATCACAATGACATTAAGGGAAGAGAAGTTTATATAGATGGAGATGATAAAATTGGTACAATCAGCGATGTTTTAGTCGATGAGGACGGACTTTTTCGCTATTTTGTTATTGATTTAGGCTTTTGGATTTTTGGTAAAAAAGTACTCTTACCCGTTGGTCGTTCTCGGACTGACCAGAACTCTGAGCGCATTTACGCAGTTGGAATGACTAAACAGCAAGCTGAAAATTTACCTGAGTTTAGCGAACATCAAACAGTTGATCATGATTATGAAGAGCTAGTAAGAGGAATATATTGCCCTCCAACACCCCTAGATATAGCCAATTTAGCTACTCTAGATGAGCTTGACAGTCTTTACAACCCTAGTAGCTACAATTACGAACAAGAGCCATTACTTTACGAGCTTAATCAGCAAGATCATCAAACTTTCAAACTATATCAAGAACGGCTGATTGCAAACAAAACCCGTATTAAAACAGGAGAAGTCCTAATTGGTAAGCACATTGAAACTGAAACTGCACAGGTTTCAATTCCCATTCAGAAAGAACGAGTTGTAATTGAGCGAGTGGCTTTAACAGCTTCTGTTGAAGCAGTTGCTCCTAGTAGCGTTAGCTTCAGCCAAGGTGAAATTGCACGCATAGAAATCTACGAAGAGACCGTTGACATTCATAAAGATACATTTGTACGAGAAGAAGTTACAATCAAGAAAGTCATTGACCACCAAACAGTTGAATCACAAGAAACACTTCGTCGAGAAGAGTTAGATATTGACACTCAAGGGCATTCGCTCATAGAGGGTTTAGAGAAAATTTAACGTAAGAATTCAGTTCTCCTGAATACAGAAGTCAGAATAATGGAAAGATTAGGAGATAACTTGAAGGAATGAATATACTTGTGATCTCAAACATAAATAAAAATTCTGACTTCAGAAGGAGTGAGTGCTGAGTTCTTACAATTTAACGAAGTAGTTAATGTTTACTGCATTACATAATACCGCTGGTCTTTCTCGTTATACTCCCAGCCTAATCCACTGGGGTCTTTCGATTTACTCCAGCTAATAAATTCACCTATACTTTTCGAGTTACTGCGTACTTTCTTTAAAGTTTCAATATCTACCTTCAACCTGGAAGCTAATTCAACTTCTGTATGTATTAGTTGCTTCGGCTTTGCTGTCGAGCCTTGGCGATAGTATGATTGCCGTTTTGAACCTTGCGTATTGATATAAGTCGCGTAAGGATTCAGGTCTAATATCCAGGAAGTAGAGACGGACGAGACTGATAGTCAAGAGAACCAACCAGTAGAGCTTGTGCAAAAAAATCAATTACAGACCTACCTTGACGGCGGCAGGTTTGTACCACAGTCAACAAATTAGCAGTGTGTTGAAACCGCTCCATTGAACGGGAACCACCGCTAACCTTACGCTTTGTCACAGCCAAACGAAGCGATCGTTCAGCCTGATTGTTATCTGGAGGAACTTCAGGATAATCAAGAAAATACCACCATTGATTTGCTTTATCACGCAAAGAACGTAAAAGGTTGCCAGCTGTAGCTCCTGCCTTGTCAATCCACTGATTAAGTGAGGAGTGCAACTTAGATTTAAATTGATTGACCCAATCGTTGTAACCCAAGGAGTCAAGGCTCTCAAACCATTGAGCGTAATTCCTAAAGGCTTCATCAATTAAATTAACAAACGTTTCACCGATAGCTTGGTTGTGAAGACCTGGAAGAATAATTAGTTTTTTGAAGTGTCGGCGTAGATGAGCCAAACATTTCTGCTGGGCAAAAGCTGGATAACCATTGTAAACGCTAAAATCATCGCTGCTGAGTACCCCTGTATATTCAGTCCCTAAAATGGCTGATAATTCGGCTCGTGAACGAGTGTCAGCAGCAGTAAACAGGCAGAAATCAGAATTGGCAACTACCCACAACCATTCTTTGATCCCTTTGACTGACCAAGGTGTTTCATCCACATGAACATTAGGTTGTGTCTGTTTTACCCAATTGCTCAATTCATTAATGCTTGGTTCAATCGCTTGTTGGATTCGTTCATTAGTTGCAACTAACGTTCCTAACCCAATTTCCCTAGCTATCTAATTGGTATTTCAGGGCTTGAGACTCAAGCACAGTCAGAAGTTCCGTATGTTGATCGACTAAAGCTTGTATTGTGGTAACTGGATGACGATGAAGGCGATGTTTTTGTTGACGGGGTGCTTCATCCATTGCTAATCTGCGACGTTGAGTGTTGTATTCCGCTACAGGCACTTCCCGAATTTGTGTCAGCAACATTTGTTCACTTTCGGCGAAGAAAAGAACTTGATATTGCCCAAAATCACGTAATTCGGCAGTTGATTTGCGCCCACTAATTCGCCGTTGATTGCGACGCAAAAGGCTAAACATAGCTTCCATTTTCAAGTTATCTGGCGGTAAGCCAGGAATGTCATAGCAGTGCAATAAATCAGTACCGTATTTATGCCATAGTTTTTGTAGCTTTTTCTTCAAGGCAAACTGTGCGGGATTTTGTTGAGGGTCGGGCTGAAATTGCTGTAATAACTCTTCCATTTCGCGCCGAACTTGAAAACTTGTTAAAGGTAATTTTACAGTTTGTGTAACATCGGTCGCGCAATCAATGCGTGGACTGGTTTGTTCAGGATAGTGCAAACATTCTGCAATTCGTTGCAACCAATTGTGTGTTTCTTCTAAGTCGGAGGCTAATGAACGATTGCTACTTAAGGCTTGGTCAATCCATACTGACAAGAGAGACAAATAATCTGTATCAAGTTCTCGACATGGTAAACTACGTAGTATCTGTCCAATAGTTTCTAATTGCTGGTAGCCGCTTAAACCGCCCCAGCGAAAAGGTTTGCGACTGGTGCGATTGACACAATCCCGAACCGCAGCCCGAATCTGGGATTCGATTGCCATTAACTCTATGTCTCGTGACAAATAGGGGATTCCTGAAAAAAAGGGAGACTGTCTTGCTGCTGTTCGGAGCCTGGGTGTTGGGCTCTTTCTGAGTACTCAGGGACTTTTGGCAGATCATCTAAATCTGCTTTTAATTGCTGTCTGAGCTTTGTGTCTAATGGCAGCACCACTTCACTTAAATTACTGAGAAAGTGGGCTTGACAACGTTGATGGGGTGCATCTGGCCAACTTGAATTCATTGCCGCAATGATTGATTTTTCCCCATCTGACAATGTTGCTAGCACTTTATACGGTAACTCTTTATATGGTTGCAGCCACTCAATTAACCTTTGTGCCTGTGCCTGTGGTAACTGAATTCCACTTACTGGTGTACCGCTTAATACCTCGTACAATACATACAGTAAGGTTCCGTGGCCTTCGGGCTGTAAGGCATCTATTGCCCAAATCAAGCCACCATGATGGACTGCTGTGGCAGCTAATTTCTCCTGTGTATGTGCAATCGTTCCACCCAATAGTGCCAGAAATTGACGGTATAGCTTACCTACATTGCTTTCGTTAATTTCAACACCACGCTGGTTTAATAAGCGCCGAATTTCTGCCAACTGTTGATGCTCATTTTCATGTTGCCAACCAATAAATGCCAGCACGTCTAGCCCATAAGTACTGTAAGGCAGACTGTATTTTAACACGCCAGTCGCGTAGTAATGTTTACCAAAATGTGTGCAACTATGATTGGTACATTCTTTACTCTTGCCTGCCACAAATACTGCACCATCCATTGTTTGAATGGTTTTACGCATGTGTCTTGGTCTGCGTAGCGCTAATTCTGCCCCACAATGCACGCACTCAATGAGTGAACATTCTAATACTATTCGTTTGATATTACTGAATTTTCGTTCTGGGCGATGGCGAGGCAACTTTACTATCACTAATTTTTTACTGCTGCTAGGTGCTTTCCTCAGTTTACCTGCTTTGTATACCAATTAGATAGCTAGGGCCCAATTTCAATTTGCCCCAGTTCCCACAACATTTCTTGCTGTTTTTCATAAGGCATGTGTGCATAATTGTTTACCCATCCTAAAAACGCCTGTAATCTAACTCCTAAATCTTGTCCTGGAACGATATCTGGCGACCATGAGGCTGTTTGTACATTTCCACAACACTCACACACGCAGGTATGGCGTTGATATTCTACTATTTCAATGGGACGTTCTACTAATTGCGCTACAGCCTGTTTTTCTACTTTTACTGCTAGGGGTGCAAATGCTTTGTTACCACAACAGATACAATCACTTGGACGTAAGATTTCATAACGGTCTACTCTGCCAAACCCCTTACGAGTTTTACCTTGATGTCCTGGCTGTCCACCTGGTTTCTTTTTCGGTTGATTTGATTCTTCTTGCAGGGGTACCTTTTTGTTTTCGCTCTTTTTGTGGATGTCTCCAGATGGTGGTTTCGACGAATTAGAACTGTCTAAATCCCTACTGATTTTTAAACGCTCTATTTCTTGCTGTAGTTCTAAAATGATTTTTTGTAAATCACGTATTACCTTGCTCTGCTCAATGATGATATCCACCAGTTCTTCTTTTGATAACTGGTTCAAGCTTTCTCGATCTAATTCTTGAGGCAGGTTTTGGTTCATATTTGCGATATTCTCCCTCAAGTGTCCCCTTTGTCAATACCCTGCCACCTGAATCCTTACTAAGTCGCCAACTGGTTATACGCTGTCTCTAGTTTTTGTATGCGTTCGCTTAAAGTCGAAACTTGCTGCTCTAACTGTTTCACATCAGGGTTTTCTTGCTGCGATTGTTGCTGACTCGGATTAATGCCATAAGCATCATCAAGACTATCAATTTCACTAATTAACGACTGCAATCCCTGAAGAATAGCACCTGTATGACCATCTCGGTGTAATCTCGATAGTTCTCTCACCGCTGATATCAAAGCAACCGGAACCCGAATCATTTTGCTTTTTAGCGGCTTTGTATCTTCCTTCTCCGGCTTTTTTGGCATAAGGATATCAGCGACGATATCAATATTTTAGGGGCTAATGGAAAACATTCGTTTTTGAGTCCTTGGATTCTTTATAAGGAAAACCACAGTAGGGACAGAAACGAAATTTCAAAGACGTAATCGGTTCATTACATTGAGCGCAACTGTTACGTAATCCCGTACCGCACAGAAAACAAAACTTAGAGCGCGACAGCAACCAGATGTCTTCTGGCGGAGTACCAGCTTGCCAACAGTGGGGGCAAAATTTCAGAACATCTGACGTGGCTATAGCAACACCACGGACAACAGCATCGAGGTACTCAGGTGGAATCTGCAATGCAACCGCTAACCCACGCTGACTTTTGCTATTGAGCTTGGTAGTCATTCCTCGTTCAATCTTACCTATACTCTGGAGGTGAATACCAGCTTTGAGCGCTAAATCATTTTGACTTAACGAAAGGCTTGTGCGTATTCTTTTAACGTATTCTGCCAGCGTTTCTTGGGCTTGGGGGGTGTTGTCCATACTTTTAATGTGTATTAAAATATATAACTAATTATTTTATTTAAGTGCGTATTTGAGATGAATTTTACTGCTTCTATTCAAATTTAGGGGTGAAACTTGACAACTACATTAGCACAAGTTACTACAGCTTTTCTTTCCCGGCAAGGATTAGCCACAAGTACACTCAAATCTTACGAGCAAACACTACTCTCTTTGCTCAAAGCACATGGCAGGCTGCCTATAGAACTAGTAGACCGTCAACTGATAAAAGACTACTTAGAAAGTTTAGGCAAATTAAGATATACAACACATAATCGTCACCAGGCAATAATCAGCGCCCTCTTTAATTTTGCTGTTGAGGAAAGTTATATCCAATCAAATCCTGTTAGCCGATTAAGCCAGAGGAAACCAGAACGTGCGCGAGGAGAGCATAAAACAGACGAAATTATACGTTATTTCACACCAGATGGCTTGGATGTCTTGTATGCAGGCGTGAAGAAGTCGAATGCAAGGTTAGAGGCGATAGTCTACTTACTACATCGAACTGGAGCCAGAATTGGAGAATTACTATCTCTACAGCTATCAGAACTAAATTTTGAGCAGCGCAAGTTTCAAGTCGTAGGTAAAGGCAACAAACAACGCTGGTGTTTTTATAGTGAAGATGCAGAGAATGCTTTGCAAGACTATATTAAATATTATCGTCATAAAAACAGTACAGCATTATTCACTGCTCAGCACCCGACGACTAAAGTTGTAACCCCAGTTTCGTACAGAACAGTGAATGCAGACTGGAGGAAAGTAGTAGATCAACATGAAGAACTCAAAGAAACTCGGCTACATGACCTGCGTCATACTTTTGCTACCGAACGGGTTGGGCTGATGGCGATTGAAGAGCTAAGGGCGCTGATGGGACATGAAAATATCCAAACTACCTTACGCTATCAGAAAATAACGTCTGCTAGAGCAGAGTTAGTAGCAAAGACAGCTTTAAATAGTTTAGTTAGAAGTATATAAATTTTTTAGATTTGGCTAGATCCGATCGCCTATCAAACACTACTTAGATAAATTATAACAGAGTATTAGACATACTCTGCATCAAAGGGGTGAGGGTTGAGTAGCAGGAAATTTTAAGTATTGTCATTGGAAGGATAACTTGTCCGTTACGGACACCATATGCTTCTAATCGCAAACGGACAAGTTATCTTTCCCTAAAAAGATTTTTTAAATCAAAATAAGTTCTCTAAATTTTCTAGAATCTTATAAAGCTGTACGATGGCTGACCTTTGCCGTGATCTTCTTCGCAAAGCGATAAGCTGCCGCTTAAACATAAAGGCTATCGCTTTCATAGCAAGCGAAAAGCGGGATGGTTAAAGATCCACATAATTGCGATGGTGCTTTTCACCCGCACTTTAGCGATAAGCGAATCTTAAGCCTTCTCCAAGGGAGACGAAGACAGCGAATGGCTATCGCATTCACCTAGTAACTTTTTAGTCAAAGCAATTCCTAATTGATAAGAGAGTAATTCGTAGTTGCACTTTCTTTGAGGCTTGTACTTCTTAACCCGAATTTCTCACAAAGCTTGAAGAAATAGGTATGCAAAACCTTACCTCTGCATCGCTGAGTAAATTTTAATATTATTTGTAAGTAGCCTATGTATTAGTTAAAAATAGATTGAAGGTAGTAAAAGTTAATGGAACGTATTATCCACTACACTCTATGTTTAATCTAAATACGCAATATTGATTGAACAAAATATTGCACCATTTTAGTTAATTTGGAATAGCATAAAGAGGAGGAATGTAGCCTTGCTAGATAATGCGTAAACCTGATGTTCTTTTCTTTAGCTCAAGTGATGGAAATTAAGCTGTTCAAATAGGAGGAAATCCAAGGAATCCAGAACAGACTATATACTCATTAGTGATTATCAAAAACTCTGGCAATATTGAACCAAACCTCATAATTACTTAGAAGCATTGAATATCTGATGCTTTATTTGAAAACAAGTTATCCTATGTTTAATTTTCTTAACCTTGAAGAGGCTAACCCAACTCCCCAGCAGATTGCCCGTTCTTTACGCTGGCTAGGCTGGATTGGTTTCTGGTTGCAAGCTTTACTTGGCTTCATTCCACTCCTTGTGGTAGTTACAACTGTTATATTTAATCCCGGACGAAGGCAAAGTAGCGGATTTTCTTTTGGTATCGGGTTGGCGATTGTGTGCTTGGTGATTTTAATATTCAGTATTTACTGGTGTTTTCGCTATACACAATTGGCAAAAAAATTAGAAATTTCACAGATGCGTCCAGCCAAGTCTCAAGTGAGCCAAGATATAAAGTTAGGACTAATTGCTAATATTGCAATCATGGTGTTTGCAGTGTTAATTGCCTTGTCGCGAGTAGGTGAATTGACTTTTAAGATGTTGATTTTACCTCAAGGTTCGACCGTGATTACCCCCAATCCAACTACAACAATGCTAACCCAGGGAGCAATGATTACCCCATCTAATATGATTGCGATTCAAGCGATGGTTAATGCGATCTCAGCCGGATTAGTTGGAACTATTGTGGCATTGCTGTTACTTTACCAAATCGGGCAACATCACAATCCCCAAGATTGAGCCTCAAATGGCACACCTGATAACGGCAAACCGATTATTTATAAGGCTTTTGAGTGTGAGGCGTAGTGATCAAGAAGTTTATTAATGTTTGCACTTCCGTTCTATTTTTCTTAATTTCTGACGAACCTGCAACCCTACCCCCAACAAAAAGTCCTAGCAAGGATTTTAGCTTTTCAAGCGTGCCATTCACTTATAACCAACATCTCTGTTCGACGTGCTGATGCTGGGGGTAAATCTGAGAAGAGGTCTAGCTGATTCGGTTCCAAGGTCATCACTGGGAGTTACTTTCCCAATAGATTATCCCCCAAAACTGAACCAAGTTAACTGGTTTAGGGGTACGATTACATTCTTTGGAACCGGAACAATAAACTTCTTTTTGCGCTTAACTATTTTCCACTTGATCAAGTGATTCCAATTCAGAAGCAAACATCTGAGCTTGCCTTAAAACCAGCCCGAATAAAAATAAATCCACACGCCACTGCACCATGATTAATCCGCCCCAACATTTACTTAAAGTGACTTCAATTGCATCTGAACAAAAATTATCATCTTTAATCCATCTAAAGCCTAAACGATAATTCTCATATCCTGGTAGCAGATAAAGTATACGTTCTAATTCATCTGTAAAACTTCCATTCGTAAACCCAAATTGGTCAAGGATTTCAACTAATTTGGCAGAATTTGCATCAAACATCTCAAATAATCCTTTATTTTAATAGCTGGCTTTTTAGGGAAGCTATGATTGGCTATAATTTCAAATTAGTTTAAAAATCTTAAATATCAAACTAAAAATTTAGACGTAAATGATTTTGTTATGCTCTTTGTTGAACAGTTATTATAATCCTGAAAATTATTGAAGTTACAAAAGTACTAAATTTTTGTGAAATTTTCTACCTATCTTGGTAATTAGCTGGAGAAAAGAATCAGATTAGATGAAAATATTAGACGTAATTGTTGAGCTTATGTCTTTTTCTACCTTTGCTAAGAGAAAAGTTCCTCCCTTGTGCAAAAAACACAGTGATGGCGCTGCTTCGTCCGCTTTATAACAAGCATCTCCCGAATTTACACTTCTCTATACTAGAGACTGGAGCAAAACATACTCCCCTCATCTAGATACACACTACAGATACTTTCTTTAAAGACATTATTCTAGCAACGCTACAATTGAGGGCCGCTTTTTGTGCCTACCATGAACAAGCTGACAGATAAAAATCAGACGAAAAACACCTGTTATATTCCTTGTCCTTACTGCTGGAGCGATGGACGCTTAATCGTTCCCCAGGGCGATCGCTCTGGTTATAAATGGGAATCCTGTCCAGTATGTGATGGAACAGGTCAAGTTTCTCAACAATAGTAGCGATAGCCGTTGGCTTAATCGATAGCTTATCGCCAACGGCGGGCGAAAAGCACCATCCCTTACTGCCTACTGGTCTGCAATGCTTATCTAGACTTATTTTTAGCTTTTCAAGCGTGCCATTCGATACTCAAGTCAAGACAAAGTGAGCAAGTTTCTGTTTCGAGGCAGTAACTTTTTGCTTTGGCGCAGCTGGAGCCTTCACTTGTTGACCATTATGAGTGACCAATTTGGATATTACGGATGGTTGCTTACTGGGCATTTCCTCAACACCCATTACGCCATGTTTAGCATTCATGCTCACAAGCACTTGCTTAAAATTATTAAACCTTAAGCAAGAAGCGAAAATTTCCGCTTCTTGCTTAAGGTTTCGTTAAGTTATAGAGTTAAATATAGCGATTGAATTGATATCTATAACCAGAGTACTTAATCAATTTCACCTTTGGGTAAAGAGCAAATGAATATTAGATGCAATTGTATGAAGACAAGGTTTAGTAAATTAAATTAGCAATCTTTGCTAATTCTACGCCTCTTACAAGGCTAACTCCGCTCGCGCTTTGCTTAACAATATTTACAAACAATACAAGCTCCTTTCAAATGTTCTGAAGTTTATATAAATGATTTATCAGTGAAGTTTTTGATTATAAATAAATCCCCTGGAGAAG
The DNA here is from genome assembly GCF_038096175.1 of Nostoc sp. UHCC 0302. Classification (NCBI taxonomy): domain Bacteria; kingdom Bacillati; phylum Cyanobacteriota; class Cyanophyceae; order Nostocales; family Nostocaceae; genus Nostoc; species Nostoc sp. UHCC 0302. The sequence goes on along the minus strand of NZ_CP151100.1, from coordinate 366,034 downwards.
ATGTGCTAAAAATGGTTTTACGGCAAGTATGCTGTGGTTAACATCTGCATTATTAGTCTAGATAATTTATTGAATTTGATTATTAGGGCAAGTCATGAACAAAAAATGGGCTGTAAAACGAATCACACTAAATCTCACATCTAGTGAAAGCGAAAGACTTGAACAATATTGTGCAAGCACAGGTAGACCAGCAACTGATGTGATTCGGGAGTTAATTCGCTCTCTGCCAATAACAGACATTATCAGCGCCTGAATAGCCTAGACAATGAAGGCTAACTCTATTACACACAACCATTTTTTAGCTGCTCGTTATTAACTTAAACGTCCGATGTTTAAATACTTCAGCTTATATAAGGCGTGTGTGCGCTAAGTTTTTATTGCGTTATCGATGCTGCAAGAGCCGAAAGCAACGCATATATCTACTAAGAGAACGTGTTGCTCTCATCTTGCTCCTTGAGTGAGCAACCAAAAGTATCAGTATTTTATTTACGCTTTGCACTAAATTCTCTATTTTTCTTAATATCTTTAATATTTTAAGGTGATTACAATGATTTCAGTTGCGTTAATGTTTGATGATTCTATTTTAAATATTAGACCTTATTAGATTTCTGATTCAATAACTCGCGGTAGGAAATAACCACTACCTCTTGCTGTGATGATTATGTCTGGGTCGTTGGGGTCATCTTCCAACTTTGTCCGCAGTCGCGAGATATGCACATCTACTACGCGACTGTCTGCATGATGCCCTGGTACATAGCCCCACACTCGCTGCAATATTTCTAATCGGGAAAAAACTTTCCCAGCGTGGTTCACTAACAACTCTAGTAAACTAAACTCTACACCTGTGAGGCGAATCCGCTGCTCGTATTTGTAGACTTGGCGCTTATTTGTATCGATTTTGAGATTCCCCACATGGATTAACCCGGAATTATGAATTGCGCTGCCACTAGTTTTATGGAAGCATCGCCGTAGTACACCCGCAATTCTTGCTTCTAACTCTTTGGGAGAGAAGGGTTTTGCCATGTAGTCATCAGCGCCTAATTGTAGCCCAGTAATTCGATCTGCCACATCACCCAAAGCTGTCAGCATGATAATTGGTACACCTGACTCTTTACGTAATTCTTGGCAGACACCGTAGCCATCCAGTTTTGGCATCATCACATCCAAAACTATTAAGTCAGGAGCGGCTACATGAAAAGCTGACAAAGCTTCTTCGCCATCGCTTGCTGTGACTACATTGTACCCAATCATGGAAAGCCGCGTCTCTAAAATCCGGCGAATGCTAGCTTCATCGTCTACTACCAGAATCCTTCCTTTATCGCTTTCCACGTCTGTGCATTGTTAATTAATGTATTTTTAGCCAAAAAAAATGAATATTTTTGCCAAACTGGCATAACTTTACCGCATCTAACTGAATTAATAGATAAAAGATAAATATCTTGAGATAACCTCACCAGCGCCATCGCTTGCTTAACTCTGGTGGGTTCAAATTAATCAGGGCGGAATAATGGATGAAGCTAATCTTGAAGACAAATACAATTTTCTTTACCCTCGTAGTCGTTACTACGGTCAGATGAAGCCAGAGAATTTGGTCTTCAATGCCAATTTACAAGAATTTGCTCAAAAAGTCGGTTACATCTCTGCGCTGCAAACCAATGGTAAACTTGACCCGTCTGAGTCTTACAACCAAATCAAGGCACTTTGGAAACAGTTGAAGCACAGTAAGAAAGAATTGGGAATTACTAAATTCTCACCATCAGCTTGAACTTACTTTCATTCTGGCAGCACCAAAAGAAACTCATGCTCCCGTTAGCGACCCTGCTGAAAGCGCTGTCTAACTTGGGAAAAAAAATATGCCTTGAAAAAATTGGGAAAAACTTTTGATTTTTGTATAAATAGTTGCTGTTTCGTCAGGGTGTTCTAATGCTGCCTGTATAGTTGTGCCAAGCGATCAGCTCCTGCGATCGCCTTAAGAGCGAGCGCACATCACTACTTATCCTGCAATAACCCCAAATGCCGATGGAATGCTTCAACAGCATTTGCTACACCATCTTCACCTCTTATCTTCTGTCCTAAATCTTGGGCTTTCTTCTTCATCACCTCGTCGCCTAGTACAACTTCAATAGCCTCCGCCAAAGTTTCAGTAGACAATTTCTTATACGGGATTGGTGGTGGGCTGACTCCCAGGCGGGTTAACTTTTCACCCCAAATTGGTTGGTCTGCAAAAAATGGTAGAGTGACTGATGGTATCCCTGCACGTAACACCGCAGCAGTCGTACTTGCACCTCCATGATGTACTACTGCTGACACTTGAGGAAACAGCCAATCATGGGGAACTTCTTTGCGAACAAATGCCCGTAACGAGTCTTTGATCCCTACTGTTCTCCCAACGTTTCCCCAGCCTGACAATATAATGCTGCGTTGATGAGTTTTCTTCAAAGCTTCCAGGATAAAGTATGCCAGCTTATCTGGATTTGGCAAAGTCATGCTCCCAAATCCAAAACACACTGGTGGTGGCCCCTGCTCCAGATAATCCTCTAGTTCCTCATCCGGCTGATAGTCATCTGCTTGGTTAATAAACCAGTAACCAGTTACATACAACCACTTGTGCCAATCCCTTGGTCTTGGGATAACGTGCGAACTGAATCCATACAGTACTGGAATTTGCAGCACATTCGCAGGAGTTTTCTTACGGAAGCGTCTCCCTAGAAATGGCAGGGGCGGCAATTTCAACGTTTCGGTTCTAAAGTGATTGAGCAGTTTTCGATATCTTTGCCAGTACAAGAACTCTACCAGCAAGTAGCTACTATAGTTAATCACTTTCTTTAACGGGTTTTTAGCTATTTGACCAAATCTCAAAAACCCAAACATCCCTGTCGGACTCAACGGCAGAACTGATGCCATGAAGCATGGTACTTCTAACTTCTCTGCTATGTGATATCCCCAATCCGCCAAAACGTTGAAGATAAGTACGTCGCTCCCAATACATGCAATCCAAGCAGATTCCAACTGTTGTTGAAATAGCTCGTCACTTAAAAGCTTTACTTTCTCTCCTTTTATGGCTCGAATGCCTGCATTTGATTGCCATAGTTCTTGAGTATTTCCAGCTATGGGTGCAAACTCTAAATCAAACTGCCTAACAAATGATGCAAAGTTTTCGTTCGTTGCGAGCTTTACCCTATGCCCTGCACGTTTTAAACCAATAGCCAGAGCGCAGTAGGGTTGCAAGTCTCCCCTTGAACCTACTGTTACTATCGTAATCTTCAGTTTTCGGCTTGGAGCAGTAGGTCTACTTTGGCTCAAACGCTTCTCCCGCTGGTAAAGGAGGTTAGACTTCACTCATTTTAGCCAATTGTGAGTCAGGCGATCGCGAAAGCTTATCGCCTACGACGGACGTTTCCGCTCCCGCTTTGGAGTCAATTGAGATTCAATAAAAAAACTAATGCCCCCAATCGGAGGCATTAATTTATCTATTCTCTAGGCACAAGGGCAATCAACCACAACCCTAACCACTCACCAAGCCTGACATCAGAGCGCTTTATCGCTGCTACAACTCCACTATATGAACGTACAAAAAGCCTTTCGTCTTCTGATGAATACGAAACCGCTAGCTCCTCTCCACAACACTCGCCAATGCCTGGAAGATTAAAGTCTGCCGCCGGGAAAGGCAGATGATTCCGGTTCAAATTCTCCGGCGACAGGAACGTCCGCATTTCTTCCGGCGTGCTGGGCAATTCTATTAACAACTCGCGTAACCTCTGCTGCTGCAAGTCTTCGGCGGTCATCGGGTTCATGAACCACAGCCCATCACGGAAACTTTCATTACTGAACATATACTTCTTCCTACACGTTTTTCACGAAAATCACGCGAAGCGTAATGAAGCCACACCACCTGTATACGCAGAAGATGATAGCCAATAATTGAAGCGATGATGCTTTTCGACCACCTTAAGAGCGGTAAGCTCTAGCTTTTGCCTATCTCCAAAGGAGACGAAGACAGCGAACGGCTATCGCCTGACTCCCCTGCGGTATTGGGCAATCTCCTCCGGCGCTGCATTCTTCTTCGCAATCATCCATCTGAATTGCTGCTTATTTTACACTGCTTATGGAGATAAAAATACTCCTTGCGATACACACCATATACATGATTTAGAAGCATACTTATTTGCGGTGTTGTACTGATCACTGCTTTTTACTTTGATTTTGACCAAAACTAGACACAAATGCCTCTCGGATTATTTTAAGCCTCGCTTGAGCATTGCTTTACTTATGGCTTCTCTAGAGAGGTATCATTATTACAAAATTTACTATAAACCACGCGAGTTTAGTAGCTTTAACAAGCTACTGGGAAATGTATCTTGTCTTATCACCCTGTTTTAACTAAAAGTCTATCAGTATTAATAAAGATATATTCGTTAAAACCACAATATTTTTTGATTTTTTAATGATTAGTATCAAGCAACGAAGCATTAATCTTGCAACCTGTATTTGGGCATTCTTCTAGTACTTATTGACCATTTAAGCAAAGAAACATTGTAAGAGAAGTTGATTCCTCGTTTATACAGTATTATACTTTTTACTTTAATATTTGAGCTAGTTATTCCTTAGCTTCAGTCAGATTAAATAAGTATTTTTAATTAATCAAACAATAATTGATTTAATTTCAAAAATAAACAATGCTTTTAGATATAAGCTCGTAAATAATCGAATTATTAAACTTTGTAAACTATTTTATCTTCAGGATTTTAATTCTTTCAATACTGGTAAACTAGCTCAAGTCTCCTATCCAATTGGTATAATGAATCCACGCGCGTAAAATAACATTGAATAGTGAATATTACAAAAGCTAAAAATAACACTTCAACTCACGCCGTCATAATAGGTGGAAGCATTACAGGATTGCTTAGCGCTAGAGTCCTTGCAGAATTTTTTTCTAAAGTCACAATTATTGATAGCGATGAATTATGTGATGAACCAATACCTCGCAAGGGAGTAGCACAGTCTGTTCAGCCTCACGTGTTACTGGTTAAAGGGTACAGAATTCTTGAAGAATTATTCCCTGGAATAGGTGAGGAATTGCAAGTGAATGGTGCTTTGCCAATAGATTGGGCGCAGGAGTTTTTTAGATTAGTCCCAGATGTAGGATGGGGTGCTATTGCCGAATCTCCTTCAGAATTTATCTCTTATACTTGTAGTCGTCCACTGTTAGAGTGGATTATACGAAAAAGAGTTGCCAAATTAGCAAATGTGTGTTGGTTAGATAGGCATCGTGTTACAGGATTAGTATGTAATCACGAAAAAAAAATCACGGGTGCTTTGCTATATCAAGTTGGAAAAACAAAGGAAAAAATTGAAGAAGCTTCCCTTGTTGTTGATGCCAGTGGTAGACGTTCTTTAGCTCCAAAATGGCTAGAGAAATTGGGATTTAATTGTCCTCCTGAGACTGTAATTAATCCATTTTTGGGATACGCAACAAGACGTTATAAAAAAAATGAGGATTTAGCATTTGAAGGAAAAGTGATGTTAATTCCTCAAGTACCTCCACATAATAAGCGTTTGGGATATTTAGCAAGAATTGAAAATGGAGAATGGATTGCTACTCTTGGAGGTTATGGGCAAGACTTTCCTCCAATTGACGAGCATGGTTTTTTAAAATTTGCTCGTAATCTACCGAATTCTAAGTTTTATGAACTTATTAAAGATGCCGAGCCTATCTCTCCGATATATGCTTATCGTGCTACCGCTAATCGACTGCGCCATTACGAAAAAATTCAACTGCCACTTGGTTTTATAGTTCTAGGTGATGCTGTTTGTGCTTTATGCCCTGTTTATGGACAAGGGCTAACTGTTAGTTCGCTTGCTGCGCTAGTTTTACGTAGTTGTTTAGAAAAGCGAAAAAATTGGTCAAAGGATGGCTATTTTTTGTCTTCCGAATTTCAAAAAGAATTAGCTAAAAGTAATTTTCCCCATTGGGATGTAGCAACAGTTCAAGATTCTGCTTTTGCTTCTACTTATCCTTCTATTCAAAAGCAAGGAGCCTTGAACAAATTTATACAATGGTATAGTCAAAAATTTATTTTAGGAACTGTATTGTTTCCAGAACTCAATGTTTTATTCATAGGAATAACTAATTTAGTCATCTCTCCGTTGAGGCTTTTCAGCCCCAAAATAATTTTTAAAATTCTAATGGCTAAGTTTATAAAATTTTAACTATCCTGCTAAATATCATATTTTAGCAGGATAGTTAAAATCAGTATGGACAAAGTGATAAAAAGAATATGCTGAGCTTTGATTTATCTTATAACTAATAACATATTAAAGCTATAACATTATTACCAAATAGAAGTGATGTTCAAAATTTCTAAAAAATTTGCACAGATATATTTAGTTATTAATTTAGGAATTTTTGGCGATATTTTATTTAGTAAAATCGTTATAGCACAGATCGTTCCAGATACAACATTGCCTCAAAACTCATCCGTTACAGTTTTTGGTAACACTACTAAAATCACTGGAGGAACTAGAGCAGGACATAATCTTTATCATAGCTTTCAGGAATTCTCTACTTCTAATGGTTCCTCTGCTTTCTTTAATAATGCTTTAGATATTCAAAACATTATTAGTCGTGTAACAGGAAAGTCAATATCTAATATTGATGGAACAATTAAGGCTAATGGTATTGCTAATCTATTCTTGATTAATCCAAATGGGATTATTCTTGGGAAGAATGCACGATTAAATATTGGCGGTTCATTTATTGCCAGTACAGCAACTAGTTTGAAGTTTCAGAGTGATTTAGATTTTAGTGCTACAAATCCTCAGCCTACACCTTTACTAAGTATTAGTACTCCAATAGGGCTACAATATGGCGTTGATCCAGGCGCAATTCAAGTAAAAGGCGATGGACAAGGAATTAGGAAAACAAACGAATTGATTGATACTAATAATGCCCTAAGAGTGCAATCAAATCAAACATTAGCACTACTAGGAGGCAACATCATATTGGAAGGAGCGACTCTTAAAACTGCTGGAGGGCGGATAGAGCTAGGAAGCGTTGGATCAGGAGATTTTATCAAAATTAACTCTACAAACAATGGTTTTACTTTTGCCTATGCTCCTGTACAAAGTTTTGGGGACATTCAGCTATCCCAAGGAGCATCTGTTGACTCTAGTGGTGAGGGGCAGGGAGATATTCAAGTTCAAGCTAGAAAATTAACAATACAAGATGGCTCTGAGATTGAAAATAGCACTTTGGGAGAAAAGGCAGGAGGGACACTATATGTGAAAACCACTGATTTGATAGATATTAGTGGTACTTCAGCAGACGGTCAAGCCCGTAGCGGTCTTGTTTCTACGGTGTATCCAGGAGCAAAGGGGAACGGAGGTAATTTGATTATAAATACTAGACTATTAAGGGTTCAAGGAGGTTCAGGAATAGCAACAGTTACACGAGATGTAGGCAAATCTGGCAATTTAATAATAAGTGCTTCTGATTCTGTATTAATAGCAGGCTTTCCATCGATAAATCCTTTAATTACTAGTACTATTTCTAGTTCTATCTATGGTTCTGGAGATGGCGGGGACTTGATATTATCCACACCAAATTTAACTATTGAAAGCGGAGCAACTGTAGGTAGTGCAATTTTTGGTAGAGGAAACGGGGGAAAAATAAAGGTATACGCAGATTTAATTAAGGTAACTGGAGGGTCTTCTTTATTCAGTCCTAGTACTCTTTCCAATATAACTTTCAATCAAGGAAATGCAAGTTCACTAGAAATCAATACACAAAAACTCATAATTGCTGATGGTGGTGTAGTTAGTACTTCTGCTACAGGATCAGGCAATGGAGGAAACCTTATTGTTAATGCTTCTAATTCTATAGAAGTAAAAGGAGTATTGCAAGGATCTCCATCTCCTTTTAGCAGTATCCTTTCCTCAGAAGGTACTGTTGCACCTTTAGCTGTTCAAAAAATATATAATTTACCTCCTAGTGTTTCTGGCGAATCTGGGCAAGTCGCAGTTAATACCAAAAGATTAATTGTTACAAATGGTGGTATTGTTAGTGTTAGCAATCAAGGAACTGGGCAATCAGGCAATCTTTTAATTAATGCTGCGGACATCAGCTTAAATCAGGGTAATATTATAGCATCAACAACGTCTAATAATGGCGGTAATATTTTTATTAATACAGACTATTTACAGATGAAAAATAGCACTATCTCAGCAACTGCCGGAGGTAGAGGAAATGGAGGAAATATCACTATTAATGGAGATATATTGACTGGCTCAAAAAATAGCAATATCACCGCAGATGCCTTTGAGGGACGTGGTGGAAATATTACAATTAATGCTAAAGGACTGTTCTTTTCATTTGATAGCTTTATTACAGCAAGTTCTCGGTTCGGAATTAACGGTACTGTTCAATTTAATATTGCTGATCCCCACTTTTCCCCTACTCAGCTAAAAGCAGAAGGTATTCCAGTAACCCCAGAAATAACTTCAGCTTGCCCAAATGCCTCTGGTGCAGCAGGCAACAATTTTGTAGTTAGTGACGCTGGTAATTTGCAATCTTACCCTAACAAACTGGTAAATAACAATGTTAAACAAAGTACCTTAGTTGCAAAAGAGCAGCCCATCAATAATTCACAAAACCCAAAATTATCAATAAGCAAACAACCTATAGAAATCATAGAAGCCAATAGTATAACTCGGAATTCTCAAGGGGATTTAGTTTTGACGATAGACCAAGCAAATGTAGCTTATTCTAATGCTCCCTTGCCTGCAAATTCTTGTTTTTCAGTACCACAGCAATGAAAATAATAATGGCTTTACCCCAACGTTGTTTTAAATACCTCTTTTCAAGTGTTCTAGGACTGTCTATAGTTGTAATTCAATCATCTTCTCCTACCAAGGCTGTAGATAAACAGTCACAGCGTACTCAAGCGGCATCCCTCGCTTCATTGGGTCACGAGCAATTGGCTGTAGATCGGGCAAATGAAGCCCTTGAAACTTGGAAAGAATCTACAAAAATTTATCGCCAGTTGAATGACCAAGAGGGGATTAAGACAAGCCTAATTAATCAGAGCTTTGCTCTCCAAGCGTTAGGCTTATATAAACAAGCTTGTTATCTGCTTTTATCATCTCTGGAATTGGATAGAAATGAGTGGATTTGCAAAACTACACCAGAGCAAAACACATTTGATAAAAAAGAGGTGCTTGAGGCAGTAATTGGTAAACAAAAACCAACATCAGTTAACTTGCTTGGATTGCAAAATTTAGGAGAGGTTTTGCAGGTTTTGGGTAAGTTAAATGAATCGGAAAAAGTTTTACAAGAAACATTAAAACTAGCAAAACTTGTATCTCCAGAGAGTAGTCGTGACATTTATCTATCTTTGGGTAATATTGAACAGGTAATTTATCAGCAATTACAAGATAAATATTCTTGGATAGAAGAACCACTTTTTAGAGAGCAGATTGCCAAGATTATTCCACAAAAAGCGCAGAAATCATTAGAGTACTATCAACTGCTGGAAAACCTACCAAATATCTCAAACACTGCAAAGCTGCAAGCTCAACTGAATCATTTAACTTTACTGATTAGCTGGGAAAAATGGTTGAAAAATAGACCAAACCAAGCGAACCTTCATACTCAAATCAATCAACAGATCCGGGTCTTAGTGAATCAGATAGATGAAAACTCTTCTGCTTTTTCCGATCTATCACCTGAGCCATCTATTCATGCTCGGCTGAACTTTGCTGATAGCCTGAGCCAAATTCCAGATGAACAGTTCAAAGCAGCGGCAGTTCGATATAGTAAATTGGCTCTCCAGATGGCTCAAAGCATTAATAGTATGCGATGGTCATCTCAAAGCTTCGGAACTCTGGGTAAATTAGAAACTCAAACAGAACAAAAAGAGGCATATTTTAAGAAGGCTTTAGGATTAGCTCAGTCAATCCGGGCTTGGAATATAGCCTACGAATGGCAGCAGCAATTAGGATTAATTTACCAGAAGCAGGGCAAAACTGAGTTAGCAATTCAGAATTATGATGCTGCAATCACGAACATGACTCAAGTTCGTAATAGTCTTTTATTATCTAATGCAGATTTACAGTTTTCTTTTCAGGAGAAAATGGAGCCAACATACCGCAATTATATGCGGCTACTCCTAGCATCTCCAAACCCTGATTTAAAAAAAGTAATACAGATTAACGAAGGACTGCAAATAGCACGTTTAGAAAACTTCCTCCGTTGCGGTAAGCTTGATCTTGTTGCTTTGAATGAGCTTCAAAATCTCAAGAACGCTCCATCTGTCATTAATATTATTGACTTGGAAGACAGTATAGAAGTAATTGTCCAGTCAACAGATGGCTTACTTCACCATCATTCTGTTGACTCTAAGCTCGTTAGATTGAATGTAGACTCTCTTTTAGAAGCATTACAAAATAAAAACCTTAATAACATCGATGAGAGTGCTATTACTAATTATTCTCAAGTAATTTATCAAACTTTAATTGCACCCATTAAGCAATATCTTCCTTCATCAGGAACGTTAGTATTTACTTTAGATAAATCTTTTCAAAGTTTACCAATGGCCTTGCTCTACGATGGGGCGAATTATTTAGTAGAGAATTATAGTATTGCGGAAACTTTAGGTTCTAGAGTTAGACAACCTAGAGTATTACATGAGAACCAGATGATAGCTTTAATAGCTGGACTATCAAAACCTGGCCCTAGTTCTCAAGATCCAAATGCACCTAAAAATATGGATGATTTGCCACAATCTACAGAGGAAGCGAAAAATGTAGAAAAACAAACTAAATCTTCACTAGCTTTATTAGACGATAAATTTACCGTGAAAAAGTTCAAACAAGAATTGATTCAAAAGAATTTTCCTATTGTACATATTACTACCCACGGTCAACTCAGTTCTGACCCACTCAAAACAGTATTAGTAGCCTATGATAAGCTAATTAATATTAGAGACTTTGACAGCTTAATCAGAGGTAAAACTCAAAATAGTTTAGATGCCATTGAATTACTTGTTCTCAGCGCTTGCGAAACTGCAAGAGGCAACAAACAGTCGGCGATGGGCATTGCAGGAATAGCTGCCCAAGCAGGTGCGCGTAGTACTGTCGCCACTTTGTGGCGCGTAGATGCCAAATCTACTGCTTTACTTATGCAAGAATTTTATAAAGGATTAAAAGAGGGTAAGACAAAAGCAGAGGCACTACGTCAGGCACAGTTGAGTTTACTGTCAAATCCCCAATACCAGAAATCTTACTACTGGGCGTCTTTCCTGCTCGTTGGAAGCTGGTTGTAAAAATCCACTGTTTTCAAACCTGATTGAGCCTTTTGTAACTCTCTTGAATTATTACTACTTTTCGCCAACTCAGCTGCCTTGATATATTGGGGTTTAGCTTCGTTTGGCAGTTTAGCCCTCATATAGCGATCGCCCAGCACTCTATAAAGAGTTGGATTTCGGCTAGGAGTTGCTATTGCCGTTTTTAATATCTCAATTGTTTCATTCAAAAGATTTTCTGCCGCATAGATAGCATCTGTATCAAGAACAGTTTCATCTGGAGGTAGTCCTAAATCTTTGATGCGTTTAATCTTTTGTGCAATTTTTTCTTGGGAGGCTACAGGCAATACGTTCACAAACGTTTCATCATAGTTTAAAACTGACTCATCTTTGTAAGCAAAAACATATATTGTATATGACCTCCCTGGTTGAAATTCCTTTTCATCACTTGGGTAGGCAATCCGAGTTTGACTTACAATTTTTTCCCACCCAAACTCGTAACTTTTTGCTTGGACTTTATAAGAAGTAGCACCCCTAACAGGAGTCCAAGTTATTTCCGGTCGAAGATTCAATGTTGAAGTGCTGTAAGGAGAAATTATTGTAGGTTCATCGCTCTCTTCTGTTCCACCCTTTCGTATTTGACACTCATCATCGTTGTTTTGACTACAAGTAGATGAGGCTTGGTTAGATTCTGGACATTTATCAAGAGGAATACTACCACTAGATAGATTTAAAAGGTTTCCAGAACTAAAACATAAGAATTGTACAGAACCGCCATTTAAAACTTCTAATTTATCTTCTTTACAAATTAAGCTTCCTACTTCAAAGCGTTTGTCGCCTTTACTCATTATCCTTCCCATCTGTGGATCACAACGAACCTGATTTCTTCTTACCCTTATAAGAGGTACGCTTGCTAACAATGTTAGATTACTTTCTGTTATAAAAACTAAACAACAGATTATTTTCAAAAATATTAATCTATTCATTCTTTCTAAAACTATTACTGATAAATTAGTATTTTATCATTTATCAAGTATACGGTCTAGTAAATCTGCTCTCCAGAGAAATACTTCTGGCAGGCTTGATTTAGTTAAGATACAAGCATCTATATAAGCTCTGGCATAATTTAATTTACCTAATGCTTCTTCTACTTGGGACAGTAAACAATATGCATCTGTTCTTTCACTATCTAAATTAGTCGCTTTTTCTAAATATACTTGGGCTTCAGTTAACTTATTTTGCATTAATTTTGCCCATCCCAAATCTTTATATAACGATGCCTGCAACTCTTTATTATTAGTTTTCTGCAAACCTTTTAAAGCTAAAGTACTTGCTGCATTGTAATCGCCTTTTCTATTTTTTAACCGTGCTAAAGCTGCAACAGCAAATATTGCTTTATCACTACTTTTTATAGCAATTTCGTATTGCTCTTCTGCTAAATTATATTTCCCTTGCCCATCATAAAAATAACCTAATCCGTAATGTGACTCCCACTTATTAGGTTTTAATTCAAAAATTATTTTGTAAGTATTATTAACGCAATTAAAGTCATGTAACTGTTGACAAGCTATTGCTAAATTATTATAAGCAGTATCATTCTTAGGGTTGTATTTAATAGTTAATTCATAATTTACTCTAGCAATTTTAGGGTCATTTTGATGCTGTAAAGCTTTCTCAAAATAAAAGTTTGCAACTGAAAAAGTTAAATTAGGCTCATATTTTATTGCTTTTTGAAAATCTCGTTCAGCATCTCCAGTTCTATTTTCTTTATAAGCTTCTTTACCTTGATTTAAAAAATAATCTGCTACTGTAGGCTTTACTTTGGGATAAAAATATATTGCTTTTTGAAAGTCGGTTTGAGCTTGATCAAATTGCTTATCTTTATAAGCTTTTGCACCTTCATTTAAGTAATATTTTGCTACTAGAGGTAGAGACGCATATATTAAACCAACAATACTCATCAGACTTAATACAAACGCACTAATTTTAAATGATTTTGATTTAATAACTCTGTTAAGCTTTGATTTAAGTGGTAAGCGCTCCAATCGCTGCAAAATTACTTCAGTAGTTGCTGGACGCTGTCCTGGCATCGGAGCCATCAACTCATCAAGAAAATCAGCAAAAGGTTTATCAATCTGCGATGCTTTATCTCTCCAGATTAGGTTTCCTGTTTTTCCATCTGTTGGTAAGTCAGTTAGATAAGTACCAGTGACTAAACGTACAAAGGTTCGCCCCAAAGCGTAAAAATCTGACTGAGGTACTGCTTTACCATTAATTTGTTCAATTGGGGTATAACAAGGCGAGACGATAGAAGTAATTTCATAATTTCCTAACCTTGTACTAGTTCCTCCACTTCCACTAACTTTAGCTAAATAAGTATCAGTAACTCCTCGCGCTGTTCCAAAGTCAACTAATGCTAGTTGCTTATCTGATTTAAGAATTATATTAGAAGGTTTGATATCTCTATGAAAAAATTCAGCATGATGTACTACATCAAGAATTTCAACTAGCTGTCGTAACCATTCTATTGCTAAAGATTGCGAAATTGGCCCATTAGATTCTAACCATTGCTCTAAATTTTTTCCCTCAAATTTATCCATCACTAAGCAATATAATGTTAGGCGACTATTCTTAGGAACAAATGTGAAAAAATCGTCCAAGGTGCTTTCAGGAATGTTGGGATGTTGAATGAGTTGTAAAGCCAGAGATTCCTGCTCGATTAACTTAACTAATCTAGCAGTATCCCATTTCAGAACTTTCATGACTCGCTGCTTACGAACAGGGTTCCATTGAGTACCAGCGTCGTCTACTTCAAAAACTTCAAAATAATTAAAAGGGTTATCACTAAGCGCTCTCAATGGTTTGACTATGCGGATGCGGTTATTAATCAAGAGCGAAGTACCACAAGACAGGCAATTTTCAGTGTTATTGGGATTTTGACGATGATCGCAAAAGGGATTGATACAATAGCATGACATATTTGAAAAATTTATATAAGCGGTCGATAGCTGGTTCCTGTAAGTTAGCAAATTCAGTACATTATTTTATTGCTGCGTGGCTCCTTGATTGGCTTACAAGCATATATCTAGGTACATTGAAGGTTTAGTAACAACATTAGAAATTCGTATGCTACTTCTGCCCAAGGAAGCAATTAAAAGCGGAAAAGTCTAGTAAAATTAAGTCTGTTGTGACACGCTCTTAAAACAACCTTTATCTATCGCACCTCACTTAAAAACATCTATTGTCCCAATAAGACAAGGGTAGTCATGGATTTTAATGCTGGGCAAAAGCTAAATCTCCCATCAAATCCTTCCCCTTCCTCGTTCAAGATAACAGGAGAGGATTTTTTGGAACAAAATTGTTCCAGAAAAGTAACCTTTGAAGAAGCTTTGGTCATAGTAGATGAACTAGTGCTTGCCAAAATAGGTAGACACTTATCGGAAGCTGAGATCATTATCTTGAAGGGAACATGGAATGATTGCGACTACGAGGAGATAGCGGAAAACTCGCCTTATAGTCTCAATTACCTGCAACGACGTTTAGCTCCTCAGCTATGGGATGTACTTTCTGCCACCATTGGAAATGGGGAACGGGTTTACAAAAAGAATTTGCGGGATCTCTTAAAAGTAGTAACCCCAAAAAAGTATCATACTCCATCTACATCAAATGTAAAACAAGTACTCCCCCCCGACAACTTTGTACAAATCACTGGAGGTCAACCACCTAACATATCTAGCTTTTATGGACGGACACAGGAACTGGTTCATTTAAAAGAATTAGTAACTAAGCAGCGCTGCATTTCACTAATAGGGATGCCAGGAGTTGGTAAAAGTACACTAGCTGCAAAGCTAATAGCAGAACTCAGCGTAGAATCTCAACCCAGCTTTGATTACTTTATCTGGAAATCAGTGTCCCATGCACCACTTGTTCAGGACTTAGTAACTGAGCTAATAGAGTTAATTCAACCCGTAGAACCCTCTTCTTGCTTGCCTGAGTATACTCAAGCAAGGATTACAATGTTGATTAAGCAATTGCAATCGCGCCGCTGTTTGATCGTTTTAGATGAGTTTGACGCATTGTACCAAAAAAATAACTTCGAGCAGCAGCTAGAGTATAGAACTTTTTTTCGTCGCTTAGTAGAGGAGCAGCACCAAAGCTGCTTGCTTTTAACTGGTCGAGTTTTTCCTAATGAATTCGATAGTTTAATTAGAGCTAAACGACCTATTCAGTATCTCAAAATTAAAGGCTTAGATACAGACGCTGCAATGCAGCTTTTAGCTGCCCAAGGTTTGACCAATCCACAAAAGTGCCACCATTTGATTAAAACTTACAGCGGTAATCCATTAGAACTAGAAACAGTAGGTGAGCGAATTAATTACTTCTTCGCTGGAGATACCGAAATATTTTTTAAAAACCAAACTACGTTTGTTAGCGACGAACTTGAAGCGGTACTTGATAAGATGTTTAGTCAGGTATTGAGCGATATTCAGCGGCAGATTATGATTCATTTAGCAAATGAAATAGATTCAAATTCTCAGTCTGTTAGTTTTCTAAAGTTATTAACTAATATCAATCAGAAACAGGAGACATTCGTTTCAACTTCAGAGTTAGTTAAAGCATTAGAGAAACTTGAACGGCTGTCATTATTAGAAAGTATTAAACACCCAATTACAAAAGAAATTAGCTTTACTCTTCAGCCAGTAATTAAAAAGTATATTTTGACTGATCCACAAGGATTGGTGCATACAAGTGATGCTTTCCCAACATTAGCAAATGCATCTTAAAAGAGGGAGGTATTTATTATGATTGCAGGCAAATTAGAGATTACTGTAAAAATCAACGAACTACCACAATCCAATACAGTGGAGAATGGTTGGCAACAATTTGAAATTGACTGTGATGGTCGCATCATTTCAATTACAGTCAAGCCCAAAATTTACAAAAAACTGACAGATGCAGCCAGTAATTACCCACAGTGGGTAGTAGCGAATGCTGGTAAACTCGGTCAGCAAACAGAAAATGGGTTCGTGTTAGAGGAACCCAGCATACAAGTTTTTGAGCGCAAGCCCAAGGCAGAGACGACCTCTGCGTTAGGTGCTGCTTGAAAAAGTGATTACCTAACTAGGGTAAGCTGGAAAAATACTGGTAAATACGGAGGAGTTATATACAAAAGATCAGAATGTCGTTAGATAACAAAAGGTCACAAGTTATGTAAACTCAAGCTGATAGTTATGTAAAGGAGATAAAGGTGAATTTACAACAACATACCCGCATTTAACACACAAAGCGCCACTAAGGAGTAGCGCTTTGTGCGGGTCTTAAGTTCCATATAACCTCAGAGCGGGGTTGATCTCGAAAGAACAAAATAAGCGGTTGTTAAAGTTTGGCGACCCAGACGACCCCTAAATTTGTCCGAGAGTATAATCCGCGCTGCTTTCCCTATTATATAGATAATATAGGGTGTCTACAGAAATTACACAATTTCTAGTGGAAAATTTTGGCTGCCAAAATTCCTCAATTTTAGATAAATTAAGTTTAATAAAGAAAGATTGAGAATTTTGTAGCTGAAAACAGCAGTAGCGCGAATAACCCCCTCTGAAACTCAAAAACCGAGTTATCAGAGGTAAATACTGTGAAAAATGGCGATCGTCCCATACAAGAGGGTGTCGGGTATAGGCTGTCGGGAGTTGTTTGTGTGCCATCCCAGCAGCCTAACTTTGATGTGCAACAAAAGTGGATCATTAGCTCATTTGCGGAAACTCGCTTTCAGAATGTCTTAAAAAGAGCGAGGATATTGCCGAAAACAAGTTGGTTTTGGCATCACAAAAACAAAACACAGCTATGTGAAAAAGCGCTGGCAATCATTAGTGTGACAGCCAATGATTACATACAAGCCTTAACAAAACGGTATCAGTTAACGAATGCGCTGATTGAGTTAGACCCGCAAGCCGAGCTATTGCTGTTGATCTCCCCAGAGCTTGATTTTGTATTTGGCACAGTTTTAGAAACTGGGGAGATGTTCAGTACCCATATTCTTTTTAGAGAAAAGGGAGCAGAGAGGCAATTAAGCAATTTTTCTGGTGTTAGCACAAAGCTTGTAACCCCATTACCTGACACAACAAGAGTTCTAATTACTCCAAGGGGCGTCAGCTAATGAGTGATTCCCCAATTGAATATCCCAACAACCTCACGGCAACCGTTTACCATGAGCTAACAGTTGGTAGTGCGATTCACCCGGCATTGCTTGAACGCAACTTTTTCCACATTGAAGGAGAGGCGGTTTACGACTACCTGTTTATCTCCGATAAGATACCCCGGAAAAATGCAGGGCGAGTCACAGATGCATACATCAGGCAATATCAGCATTTGCTGTTGGGTGGGACGTGGATTCAGTCCCTTGACCCGTTCAAAAACTGGCAACCAATGGAATGGGGACGCATAAAACCGAACTTTCCCCGCATTGATTGGGAGAAAGGTAAGCCTGTTAAGTACGAATCACCCCCCAAAGTAGCCAACCGTGTCACTTACTTCGATGTCGCTAACCCAGTTTGGGATCAGGTTGCGCGGCGGCACAACATTAAGCGGCATCTCTCACCCTTGGCGCTGCGGCTACAAGATATACTCAATCCACGCCTGTTCTGGGAGTGGGTGATCTCTCACCTGGAGATTCCCGTAATCTTATGCGAGGGCGAAAAAAAAGCGGCCTGCTTGCTCAGTATGGGATATGTGGCGATCGCGCTGCCAGGAATTTGGAATGGTCGCGTAGGCAAACGGGACTTTGATGAACGACTGCACCCAGATTTAGTACCATTGGCACAACCAGGGCGCAAGTTCATTATATTATTCGACTACGAAACCAGAAGCAATACCCGGTGGTCGGTTTTTCAAGCAACGGTAAGGACAGGTAAGGCTATTGTTGCTGCTGGTGCTAGTTGTGAAGTTGCATTACTGCCAGGGCCAGAAAAAGGTGTGGATGATTTTGTGGTTGGTCGCGGCGAAGATGCCAATGCATTACTGACTGCGATTATTGATGATGCCAAATCGCTTGCTGATTACCAACGCGGCTATCGGGCGAAAAAATGGGGACTGAGCAAGTATAAACCCGATGTGACAGTCAACGTTCAATATCTGAGTCTTGCCCTCAACATTCCTAACTTGCAGGAAAAATGCTCCAACGTCCCGGCTCTTTATGAGATTGCTCAAGAAAAGTTGTTTACACCTTCTGTTGAAGGAGAAAAGATAAAGGAGGTGTCAGAGACGGATTCTGGCGGAATTTCAAACGAAAAAACTCATACTCGCCCACAATTTAGATTTCCCAAGTTAGGACTTGTGGTTTTATGGAGCGATATGGGTACGGGCAAAACCGAATTAATGCGTTGGTGGCGTGACCAAAACCCCGACGCTCGGTTCCTCAACAACGGGCATCGCGTTAACTTGCTCAAAAATCTCAGTGATCGCTTGAGAACTGCCATGTACTCAGACTTAGGTTACATGGGTTTAGCTCAAGCCACAGCTCTGTCGATTACTATCGACAGCTTGTACAAACTCAACACTCAAGCCCTCACATACGGCTGCATATTTATTGATGAAGCTTGCCAATACCTCACTCACCTACTGCACAGTAATACTTGCAAAGCACATCGAGCAGCCATCTTGGAGGTACTGGAATATATAGTATACAACGCCCCACTGGTTGTCATCGCTGATGCACACATGGACGATTTAACCGTAGATTTCTTTCGCTCCATGCGCCCCAAAGACGAAATCCCCTACATCGTCAAAAACGAGTGGCGAAATGGAGAGCGCACAATTTACTGGTATGAAGGGGATAATTCTAGCGCTATAGTCGCACAGATTTCGGCGGCACTGATGGCAGGTCAGAAAATTATGGTGGTTTCTGACTCCAAGCGTTTCATTAAGAAGCTTGAAAAGTCTCTAACAATAAAAATAGAAGAATCATCCGATTCCAACTCAGCCAGCAATCATTTATCGGGACTACGCATTTGGTCTGTGCATTCAGACAACTCCGGCAGCGAGGAGAACATTGCATTCATCAAAGATATCACCAATGCCGTCAAAAACCTTGATGCTTTGTTCACTTCTCCTAGCCTGGGGACTGGGGTAGACATTGCCCAATATCATTTTGATTTGGTATTCGGTGTGTTCCATGCAGTTTCCCAAACTGCAACCGAGTGCGCCCAACAGCTCTACCGCTATCGTCCAAAAGTGCCGTTTCACGTTTGGGTGGCCCCACGTCCTCCCTTCGGTTACAAGGATACCAACGCCGACAAGATTAAAGAACACATACTGCAAACCAACGAAATAACTGCTTTTCTACTGCGAATTGACCGTGAAACAGGCAAGCGGGGTGCAGAAAAAGACTGGGCGCTAGAGGCTTTCTGTCAAATTCAGGCTAACCGTCACTATTCTCTGAATAATCTGCGCGATGACCTGCGATCGCTCCTCACTGAAATGGGCAATACTATAGTACCCCTCGGCAGCGATAGTGATACTAAAGCCCAAGAGCAGTTGAAATCAGCAGCACAGGCTTTGAACACTGCCCATTACTCAGCTGTTGCTAGAGCTAACAATATTACCCCAAGTGAATATCGTCTCCGCCAAAGCAAGGATTATCTCTCTCCACAAGACGTTTTTGAATGTGAGAAATTCCGCATTTGGTCAGCTTACGGTATAGAAGTAACGCCGGAGCTAGTTGAAAAAGATGCGGGTGGTCGGTTGATTCGAGCGATCGCTTCCCTTGAGGCAATTCTGGAAAAACCAGGCGACGAGATTGTTGACCCGATTACTGGCAGACAATACCCAAGTCCTCCAAAACTTGTCACGGACTTTGACCGCACCGAACGCGACAATTTACCTTTGTGCATCGACTGGGGTAATTATTCAGCGAATTGGCTGGCCCGTTTCAACTTGGGTTTGCATCACATCCTCACTAGTTT
Organism: Nostoc sp. UHCC 0302; assembly: GCF_038096175.1. Lineage (NCBI taxonomy): Bacteria > Bacillati > Cyanobacteriota > Cyanophyceae > Nostocales > Nostocaceae > Nostoc > Nostoc sp. UHCC 0302. The sequence goes on along the minus strand of NZ_CP151100.1, from coordinate 345,777 downwards.
AATCGCCGGGGGTGAAGTTACTGCCAGCGACAGCGAGCTGTTAAATATGAGGGAGATCGCTCTTAATTGCGCTGCTCATATTAAAGCAATTCTTGGGTTTACTGTCCCTAGTGACTGTGAACCGATTTGGCTACTCGCCACAATGCTTGAACAGCTGGGGCTAAAGTTAGCCTGTCGCAAGCAGGGCAAACGCGGTCAACAGGTGAAAATTTACTCGCTATCTGTGGAGGAATTAGAATTTGCAAAACAAGTTATTGCTCACCGCCAACAACAGCGCACTTTGAAACAGGGGAACATCTGTTACGTTGCCCAAACCTCCGACCCATATCAGGCTGCAATACACTCCCAGTCGGGCGTTGAGTCGAGTCAGCACCCCGTATCCACCCCCCCCCATAATGCTATAGGGATTTCCCATTATGAGGGGGGGGATACTACGCGGCTAGAACCACACTCAAGTGAACGGACTTCTCTGCTCCATTGCGTTGAAATGCTTCGCTCTGCTATTACCCTTGGAGTTTCGGCACTGAAAAATACCCTTCAACGATGGTGTTCCGATTTGCGCTGGGAGACAGTGCTGGAGTTGGAAGCGATCGCGGCGAATGAATTGCGCTCTTTGGAGTTGACAGTACCGGAATTTTACGCCTTGCTATCCGAGGAGGTGTTGCCAATCGAGGGTTAATTTCATGAACCAACTAATATTATTCGCGTTCCCCATTGGAGCGCTCGTTTGCGCTTAGTTACTATTTTGTCCCTTACTTCTAAGTACATTAGGGAGCAAAATTTTCAAATTAGGCGTCAAATTATCCCTTGATTTGCTCCCCCGACAGCGACGATAAATATAGGGTTTGGGGCGATAAGATCCGAAAACTATATTTATCGGATCTTGAGATTATCAGTCGCTTTGTGTCGTGTTTCCAAGTTGATTGTTTAGCGGAGGGAAGTTCTTTACTTTACACAGATACGCGAATTAGCACCAAGTCCAGTTCACTCAAAAATGTAGGCGTGAATTCACGTCTAGAAAATTTTAGTAAATGTTGCTCCCCTGGAATCGATAATTGAAAAAGGGACACAGTTTCGTCACCCCGCTGGTGTTCGAGGCTGATTGGATTGGATGTGGGAACCTGAGAACTCTCGATGCTAACACCAGGGGCAGAAAACTCGGTGCAGAGGATGGCAGATGTGACCAACACTGCCCAAATAGTGGAGCTGTGGAAGAGTAGCAAGCGTTCGCCCCAAACCCGGCGTTCTTATGATACAGATATCCGTTGTTTCATGTCCTTTTTGCTAGGTGTAAGTCCAAAACTTGTACAGCTCAATGATTTAGATTTGCGAACAGTAACAATGAACGACGTTCTAGGGTTCGCTGATTATTTGGAAACTAAGAAGTACGAGGCATCGACTCGTGCTAGGAGACTTGCGGCGATTAAAAGTCTGCTGCGGTTTGCTAATAAAGTGGAATGGACAAAATTTAATGTCGCCGCCCAAGTGTCGTTACCCGAACCCAAAGATAAGTTAGCCGAACGCCTGCTTTCTGAGGTAGAAGTGATGACAATGATTGCCCTGACCCCCAAGGGTCGTGACCGATTAGTGATACAAGTGCTTTATTATACTGCTGCTAGAGTGAGCGAGATTGCTGTTTTAACATGGCACTCGGTACAGCCAGGGCGCGATGGCAACGGACAAGTTACGCTTTACGGGAAGGGACAGAAAACCAGAACCGTGATCATCCCAAAAAATATTTACCAGGAATTGCTGGCACAAAGAACCAATAATAATCCAGATGCACCCGTGTTTGTTAGCCGCCAGGGTGGTTTCGTGGGCGAACGGCGGATTCGCTCTCTTGTTGCGGATGCTGGAAAACGCGCAGGGATTTCTGGTCATGTTTCACCACACTGGCTCAGGCACAGTCATGCAACCCATAGTCTAGAACGGGGCGCACCTATGCAGCTTTTACAAGTTACACTGGGACATTCATCACTCAACCAAACTAGTCGCTATACTCATGCCCGACCCAACGATAGTACTGGGCTTTACTTACCGAAGTAAAACGAGTGATCTGCAATTTCTCTACTGTCGTGAACTGACCATTTTCAGCTAGAGATAGTATTACGTTTGCTCCGTCAAAATAATTTGTAACAGAGTAATACTTCGACAAGCTCAGCACAAGTTCGTAATTGGGAAATTAATTACGAAGAGCGTAATTATTTAGTGATTCGCAATTAGTTTTGTATACCAAGTTCTTTTTAACCAAGTAGCTAACTTGAATTAATTGAAAGTTTACGCGCTTGCAATCATTCATGTAATCACCGCCATTTTCACTACCCAAGGGTGTACTATTACCTGTACTAATGCCTCGCCCCCCGCCCAGCCGCAGTTTTGATATCGGTTTCGATATCAATGCTGACACAATTCCCACGTCTGCTTAAGCACGTTTAAGCAAATTTGGCAGATAGCAATTCCAGTTTTGATATCGGATTTGATATCTAGCAGTAATAAAGATAACCTAATTAATTCACCGATACTGAAGGAGAACTAAAAATGAACGGATTGAAAGTAATCATTGCAATACTAGTATTAGCTACAACAGTCCACGCACCGATAGCCTATGCCGAGAAAGTACCTGTGCAACTAGCGCAGAGAGCAATGGACTCTGAATCCTATGTAAACAGTGGTGTCAGAAAATACAATTTGGGTGATTATAAAGGTGCAATCTCTGATTTTGATCAAGCAATAAAATTGGCCCCCAAAGATGACAATGCTTACAGTAACCGGGGTGCAGCTCATGCAGCCCTGGGCAACCACCGAGGAGCGATTGCAGACTATACCTATGCAATTACAATGGCTCCCAAAAATAGCATAGCGTACAACAACCGGGGACTCTCGCGTAAGGAAATTAGGGATTATCAAGGTGCAATATCTGATTACACCAAGGCGATTGAACTTGATTCAAGCAACGCCAGGGCTTACTTAAATCGGGGTTTACTCAGGGTGGAAATGGGGGATAAGAAAGGTGCGATCGCCGATTACAAGAAAGGCGATAGTTTATTTTTGCAGCAGGGTGAGACAGGCTATCACCAAACTATCTTGGAAAAGATTCGTCAACTGAACGCCGGAGCGAAGTAAGTCTTTGGGAGGCGATTGCACTAACCACGGATGCAATCGCTTCACATAAAGGCAAGCCCATTTTCCCGATTTGGGTGGTAAAAAGGGCATGATTTTTGAAAACCTAAAAATAGATGCAAAAAATAAACTGAAAATGCCTAAATAGTTAATAAGTGATATATGAGGTTAAAAGGCTCCCCGACTCGCAGTTAACTACACAAGTATTACAGGTGTAGGCTTGGGCTGAACAAAAGGTGCAAAGGTGCTTATTTTAATGAGATTGTAGAAAATTATCCTTGGCTGATGTTGAGTTCAATGGCTTGTGACCGCTTGCCCAAATAGCACTCTTATTAATCGCTATTGTGCCATACAACTATTTAGGCATTTTCAGTTTATTTTTTTTTAGTGGCTTAATGGCTTTGTGTGTAACCCAAGTTTTTTAGCTCCTGGCGTAGGCGGCAGCATTCAGCACTGCACCAAACTACTGCCGATGAAGCAGCAGCTTATCGAGTGACATTGCTCGTGCTGCATTATGATGATTGTCTAGGTAGTATTAAATCCTTTATGCACTGATTCGTGCAGTTTTACCTAGACAGCTCCTAGATAAAGCTTTCAGCCGCAGTTCTGAAACTGACAGCAGGTTTTCTTGGAGTGCAGATATTGCTTTCGGGCAATTGCTTTGTTAGCCAAATCAGTCAGGCAAGTTTATTAGCCTCGCCTTCTAAGTGAAGAAGCAATGTGTAAGGACAATCGGGACTTTTGATAGTATTACCTTCACGAGTTTGTACTAGCAAACCGTTACTATTCACAATTTCTAATATCGACTATTGCTGAAGCTCCTTGATCCAGCCCATCAAGTCTAGATAGGAATTTGTATCTCCTTGTTCTTGAAAGAGGTTAGCAGCTTTTTGATAGTCTGCGATCGCCCCTTGTTTGTCTCCCAAGTTAGCGCGGAGAAATCCCCGGTTGAAGTAGGCATTGGCATAGTTGGGATTAATCTTAATGGCTTGGTTGAAATCTTCGATTGCCCCTTGTTTGTCTCCCAACTCATCGCGGGCAGTTCCCCGGTTTTTGTAGGCATAGGCAAAGTTGGGATTAATCTTGATGGCTTGGTTGTAATCGGTGATTGCTGCTTGCTTGTCTCCCAACTCAAAGCGGATAGCCCCCCGGTTGTTGTAGGCTAGGGCTAAGTTGGGATTAATCTTAATGGCTTGGTTGTAATCTTCGATTGCCCCTTGTTTGTCTCCCAACTGGGCGCGGGCAAGTCCCCGGTTGTTATAGGCATCGGCTAAGTTGGGATTAATCTTGATGGCTTGGTTGTAATCGGCGATCGCCCTTTGCTTATCTCCCAATAGGGCGTGGGTATTTCCCCGGTTGTTGTAGGCATTGGCAAAGTTGGGATTAATCTTAATGGCTTGGTTTAAATCGGTGATTGCCCCTTGTTTGTCTCCCAACTCATCGCGGACAACTCCCCGGTTGTTGTAGGCATTGGCAAAGTTGGGATTAATCTTAATGGCTTGGTTTAAATCGGCGAGTGCTCCTTGCAAGTCTCCTTTTTTGTACTTATCTCCAGCCTGAATATAGAAGTCATCAGCTTTCGGTGCTGTGGCTGTTCGTGTGTTAGGCGCACTAACGCCCACATCTGCCCCAGTTTTAGCTGAGAGTCTCAAAAAGGTGTTAATCGGAATGCCCAAATTAAAACCAGTTTTGATAATCACGTTGGGATTTTTATCAGAGATTTTAAAGTTTTCAGTTGTGTCGCTTCTACCATGAATTCCTATAAGTTCCCCTTGGTCGTTCAATACCGGGCCGCCGCTCATCCCTGCTAATGTATCGTTGCTATAGACCAATGCATAGCCATCACGCAGAGGTTTTGAGGCATTAGCAGTAATCTGCCCATTAGTGAAGTTATAAATTGAACTAGAAATCGCAGCACTGATTTGTGGAAAACCAGCTACATAAGCGGTTGTTCCTTCTGTTGATGAATCGGAGTTGCCGATTTTGGCAACAGGATAATTTTGATTGCTGGCAAATTGCACAACAGCTAGGTCTACTTGTGGCAGCTTTTTGACAGTGCTGTAATTAAGAGAATAACGCGCTCCGTCTGGAGTCACAATTTCGTATTTAGCTTGAGCTTCGACAACGTGCTTGGCAGTGAGAATGGTGTAATTATTACCTTCTCGCTTAATAATGACTCCAGTGCCTGAGCCATTAGGATTAGAAATTTCTACAGTAATAGCTTTGGCAACTTTAGCAACTTCAGCTGAGGAGAGTGCAAAAGCATTTTGGGGTTGCACAAAAGCGATTGATACACCAATTAACGCTGGTGTGAGTGAATAATAAAATTTCATTTAATTTCTTATAAAGGAGCAAGTACATGGAGGATATACAGCAGAATTAATAAAATTTCTGAAAAAGGACAATTTTAATAGAATACCGTAATTAATCACGCAAAAGTCAGTCAAAATAAATTAACTTATCCAAAACTATAAAAGCCTACTTATTAGTGATCACTAGAGCGTAACCCCATAACTTTGAATAGCTTCAGCGGACTCATCGCCCAGCGACCCTCTGGTCGGGACACAATTTAGAATTATGGTTGCTTTTTTTTCGCTAAATTCACCAATTCAATTGTGTCGGCGATCGCTCTTAAATCTAGAATATTGGTTCGGCTGGAAATCAAGATTAAATCAGTAGCTCTGATTGCTGCAAGAGCCGCGCTTTCTGAGTGTGGGGCAGTGTTGATAATCACTAGGTCTGCTCCTTCTTCTTGGACAGCCTGTAGAACTTTATCCAGCCGCGTCGCCGTTAAAAATATCTGTGATTTGTAAAGCAATTAATAGAATATCTGTGATTTCTAAGCGATTTGTTTTAACGTATCCTTGCAGTGAGATCCCACCATAATCCTCCATGACTAACGCATAGCTGTTGCCCTTGGTGAATTTAGCGTGGAAGTTGACGTTCATGATGCCAGATTTAACGTGAAACCAGAAAACCTGAACAAAATCGACTCACCCGAAGCACATCGCCAATGAGGAAGGGTTGTTGCAATGGTTAGAGAATCATTATGGAGTTGACAGCACAGAATAGAAACCACAGGCACTTTACTAATGCAGTCAATAATTTGGCAATCAAAGTTTTATAAGCCATTTGAAGTGTGCTGTTTCAATCCACAATCCTACTAGATCCGCTCGTCAAAACGTTTGTATCAAAAGTGGCGTTGTACTTGTACTCCTGCTCTATTTCCGTTAACTATGGAAAGAGATTAAAATTGCTATTAATACAAACCTACTATAACCTGGGAACATGACGGAACGCCCAGGAAAGTACGAACACAACGGCAAGCCATCAACAGAAGCGCAGTTCTCCAAGAGAAATAGCTGAAAGGTTTGCTACTGCTATTGCCGAATTCAATTGGAAAGTTGATTACCTCAAGTTTTGTCAGCTTTTAGAGCTTGAGGGAAGGAGATAACGCGGATGAGCAGTACCGATATTTTCAGCAGTTGGCAGAATCGCTCACGAGATTTAATTCAGAGTCATTGGCGAAAATGATTGATGCTGGATTAGGATAATCAGTAGTTTCTACTTGTTGATCAATTCCAAATCCCAAGTGTAAACTCCAATTTGGTCAGGGACTCTAAAGAATCGCCCTGTGCGATGACCCCGTGATAACTCATTCAATACCTTGTTTTTCACTTCTCTAATCTTAGTCTCAGTGAGTTCGCCATAGATTCCGTTGATAATTTCTGCAATCCCAAAAACTTTACCAGCATTCTGCTCTAAAAAATCAGATAGAGCATCAATCAAGAATTGACCAAGATATGCTTTAAGCATTGGTATTTCTTTGGGCTGTGGCGGCGCTTGTTTGTTACTTTTGCCTTTGACTTTTGTAGACGAATTTAGAGTCCCAGAAGAGGAGAGCAAAGTTAAAGAGAGAGTAAAATAGCCTGGTTTTCCAGGGACACTGAACCATTTATTACTCTCCTTGCCCTGAGTGAGCGAAGATTGAACTCTGCCTTTTACCACCTTAAAAACATCTGGCAGTAACTCTCCATAAAGCGTTTTGACAATAAAATCAATATGGACAACTTGACCAATCTGTTCTGCCAGAACTTGTTCAATTGCTTCCGGGCGCGACAGCGATTGGTATTGGGGGAGCATGGGAATATCAACTTTGTGAAGCGATTGCTGCTCGCTATTCGTTGCTGTTTCAATCAGCGGGAATATGGGCGGCTCAGTTGAGTCATCTGTAGAAGAAGTAGCATCAAGGGCATTGTCTAATCCAGTTTCAATAAGTGGAAATAGGGGCAGTTCACTTTGGTGAACTCTTTGAGGAGCATTTTCGCCCTGGTCTAATCGGGTTTCAAAAAGTGGGAATTGTGGTGGCGAGAGAAATTCATCTAATTCTGTTTCTACAGATGATAAATCGTGATCAGAGAGAGCATAATTGAGAGTATCTGCCAAATCGTCGTTAACAGATTCATTGAGAGCAGATAAGGAAGATTTATCTTGTTTTTCTGGGTTAGGTGACTCTTGTTTAACGTCGTCGGTATTTGCCCAGTTAGACAATAAAGCTTCTACATGGGTGAGATTAGTTTTAGCTTGGGTATATAACTTTTCATACTCGGATACAAGAGGGGCATAGTAGTCCCGTAATGTTACAAGTGCAATCATTGCACTTTGAGGAGGCTCTAATGGTAAGGGAGTATTCATAAAACTTCAAGTTACAGTAGTAGGTTCGATTCGTTTAGTTTATATGATGAAATATGGAATGATTAACGTGTAAATATTGTAAGACACCATTTGTTCCTACATCTTGCGAAGCAATCATGGATTCAGACACTGATTCAATTGATGCTGTCAACGAATTGCTCAGGAAAATTAGAGTTAGAGAAATCCAGTTGAAGATCGCCCAAGAGTCTAATATGTTCTATGCTGTTGAGATATTAGAAAATCAACTATTTAATCTGAAACAAGAGTTAGGTGATAGGCAAGACTCGGAATTACAGTCACTGATGACTTTGTTAGACGTTCACTATCTAGGTTGATTATATAAAAGGGTTCCGCGTTTTTTACAATGGAACGAATAATGCTGTGGCATCAGCAGCACAGCAGGAGACTTGCGTAAAACTCAAGTGATTGCTCAATCTGGTAATTTATTGTGGAATTTACAGGACAGGTAATTGAATTTTATGGGTATACTCGGGACTGGAATAATCTTAGCCAGGATACAGTTTTACCGACCTTGCTCCAGGAGCAGGCGCTCAACTTGGAGAATGCGGCTCACGAGAACACTGAGGATAGTCATCTAAAGATTCTTCAGTTGAAGCTCCTTCTCAATAGTCCTCAGATAGAAACATAGAGGGACAATAAAAAGCCCTCACACAAAGGTCAGGTTGAGGGTGCTTACAGAAAGGTCTATATAGTAACCAATCAGCTCTGTCTTCTGCACTGAGCAATGGTTTCCATAGCTTTTCTTTGATGTTCAGGGATGGAGTTGAGGGCAGATATAACTACTTCGCGCAGGACTTCAGTCTGGTTTTTTCCAACCACCTGTGAATAAAGCTTGAGTTTGTTTAAATGCTCCTCTTCCACACGAAGTGTAACATTGACAAAATTAGGACTACCTGATTTCGGACGTGCCATTTTGATTCCCCTTTTTGTTCAGCGACATTACATGGTTGCGTTTGGCGAGTATTTGATTATTTTAATATTAAAATAATATCATAAAATCATGCATATATTAGGTGACAAATAGGTGAAATGCTATTGATTAGGGCATAATATGTCATCAAGAAAGGCATCAATTTTTAGCATGAATAGTAAAAAGAAAAGAAAGACTTCGCTACCTGTTTACCTAGACGAATTTGAGCGGCGGCAATTGGAACAAATAGCCCAAAAGTGGGGTACAAACCTCTCAAACACAATCAAAAGACTAATTAGAGAAAAAATAATTACACATCACGAGCGGCGGCATTAGGCCCGAACCTGTAATAAAATGTCCAGCCGTCTCCAAAGGAGACGCTAGCGCGAACGATGAAAGCCCTTCGGGGCTTTCATCGCCTAGATACCTCGGTTTGCCAAAAATATTATTGATACGGCGGGACATTTTATTTCTTGGATCTCCATTAACTGATTAAAATATTATTTGATTATTTGAGTTTTTTAACCTCCAAACGTGAAAAAACTTCACAGAGAAAGTTTGTAATTACCTAGTAATTTCAGTTGTATATGATAGGATTGTGCAGTTAGCAACAGGTAATTGAATGCTAAATATTGCGGGATTGCTTGTTACTAGAACAAAGACTGTTTCTCACTTGAAATATTCAACTCAAACGTGATGAAGAGAACTCGTTCAACTGTTGTACTTCCTGATACTTGTTCGATAAACAGCAAGCAAAAAACACAGGGACAAATTCTGGCGGGAATTTTAGCTCAATGGATAGGCAAGAACTTTAACTCATTAGTAGCAGTAGCCGCAGCTTTTAGTGTCCTAACTCAAGGCACAAAGGCTCGTGCTGGTCTATTTGACCCAGCAGAACAAGCTATGCGGTGTATGTTCAATACTTCCAATGGGAATACATTGCTTCAAGCGCTACCAACTGTAATTTTTGCAGCACTTAACTTGACATTATTTATTGGTCTTTTGACTGCTGCATATCAAGTGTTTGATGGTGTTCAACAAGGAAAGGAACTGACTCAAGTGGCTCAAATGCCTCTTGTTGGTTTCGTCGTTCTGTTAATCCTGTTCATATTTCAAAGCATTTTGTTTACAGGCAATGCTTGCGCCTAAAGAGATTGGTCATTTCCAATTCGCAATTCGCAGTTCGCAATTCGCAATTGCGGACGTGATTGATAATTGATTCACCTTGGAGTCAAAGCCCCTAATTTAAATTATGAAAAAAAGCAAAACACGTAGTATCAATATTCAAGCCCCTAACTTTAGTTATGGGGTAATAATTGCGAATTGCGAATTGCGAATTGCGAATTGTTCGGTCGCTCCCTTGCGCTTATTATTTTTTTAATCAAGGATTGTGAATAATTCAGCATCCAAAATCAAACAAGTCAATCAATCGATAGGAGATGTAGCGCGGCTAGGGATTTTTAGCGCGACTCAGTTTGCTGTTTTTGGGGTTGTATTTTGTTTAGTTTTCGTCCTTGTAATTACTTTAGGAGCAAGTATTCTTTGGTCATTAGTGTCAGCCTTTTGGGCTAGCACTACTGTCTTGATTTTATCGGGGGATCGTCCTTATTTATTTTGGTCGAAGATTTATCCAACAGCACCTTATTGGGTTCGTGGTTACGCCAAGTACATCTCACCTCAAATGAAGCAAAAACTTGGAAACAAAAAAGTAAAAGTTAGTCGGCAGTCAGTGAAAAAGTTAAGCCCATTTGAAGATTGGCTTGACCTAACAACCTTAGTGCGATTGAAAAAAGGCGGTCATTTAGCAGGTGCTTACTTACTTAGTAAAAAGCAAATTGGCAGCCCAAATAACACACTACAATTAGTTTTCGGGTATAGTTGCACGGGCATTCATCCGGTATTCAATTCAGATGAACAAGTAGAGGCGCTCGCTCAAGCATTTGAAAATGGGTGTAAAGATCTGCCCCAGATAGAAAAGTTTACCTTTCGCTGGAGTTCTTTTTGTGATGATGCGGAGGCTAGAGAATACTTTGGGAAGCGTGTAAAAAGCCCAGTAAGTTTAGAGAGCAAGTTTTTAGATTATGGACAATTGGCAAGGATTCAAGAACTAACGCGTGAACATTCTCGCAAAAACATTGTCCTGAATATTTATACAACTTACACAGCAACAACATCTGACGGAACAAGTGGCGATTTTCTAGATAATCTGATTAATAAGCTAGGAGTATTTATTCAAAAAAGGTTTAGTAAAGAAGGTATTAGCGAGATTACTAAAAAGCAGTTAATCCAAATCCTCAATAATGGTATAGAAGCATCAACAAGACATCAGCAAATATTGGACGAAATGGGTTTTGAACCTCAGCCAAAAACTGAGGTGCAGTTGTGGAAGGAGCTTTGCAGCAAAGTGGGAACAAATCCCGTTAAAGTTCCTCACACTTTAGTTTTTGATGAGCTTGGGCTTAGAGAAGAGTTCAATGAAAATTCCGACTTCAAGAACCTATCTCAAACAATAGATGAAGCTCATGCAACCTCGGTTTTGCTGAATAATGGTGTTCCTTATGCAGACAGGCGTTGGGTGTGCTATTCATCTCAAACCCACGGGAAAAAATATGTGGGAGTAATGACTCTATCACGAAAACCAGAAGCGTTTTCATCAACCGCTGGGCAAGCAAGATTTCTGTGGGACGTCTTTTCAAAGAATACAATTTATGATGTCGAGGTGATCACCGAGATTAATCCAGCAGATCGTAAGCTGGCGCGATTGGCACAACAAACAATTACTAAGCGTTCCCGTGCAGCAGAACTAAATACTGAAAAGTTTAAAACAATTGATGTTGCTTCTCAAATTAGTGTTAAACGCTCAGTTGAAGCCCAAGAAAAGCTTTACACAGGTGACGTACCGCTGAACTTAGCATTGGTAGTATTGGTTTACCGTGACACTCCAGAACGTGTAGATGAGGCGTGTCGGCTGATTCAAGGATATATAAACCAACCTGCGGAACTAACCCGTGAAACGGAGTATGCTTGGTTTATCTGGCTACAAACGTTGCTTGTCAGACAGGAGAAAATACTGCTGCGTCCCTACAACAGACGGCTTACTTTCTTTGCCAGTGAACTGCTAGGACTGACCAACGCCATACAAATTGCGCCTGCTGACGCCGAAGGGTTTGAATTAATTTCGGATGAAGGACACTCATCAATTAAAATTGATGTTTCTCTGTTTAAAAACATTTTAGTCTTAGGTGCTACTGGCTGCGGGAAATCTCTGATCATCGCCGCGCTTTTCACCGAATGTATAGCTCAAGGGATGTCAGGGATCATCATCGACTTCCCCAACCCTGACGGGACAGGTACATTTGGCGATTACACCCCCTACTTCAATGGGTTTTATTTTGATATTTCTAAAGAATCAAATAATTTAATGCAACCTTTAGATTTATCAGAAATACCTGAAGATGATATTGAGGGTAGAAACTACAGACTTCAAAATCATAGAAATGATATCAATACTATAGTTGAGCAACTTGTCTTGGGAGCGCAGTCTTTTGATGGGCTAATTGCATCAACCATCGAGTCACTTATTCCTTTAGGAGTAGAAGCATTTTACCAAGATCCTGAGATTCAACAACGCTTTGTATTAGCTCAAAAACAAGGAATAGGATCTAGTGCTTGGGCGGATACTCCAACTTTAGTTGATTTAGAGCCGTTTTTCAGCAAAGAGCGACTTAATTTACGACATGAGGAAGAAAAAACTGTTGAGGCCCTTAATTTCATCCGTCTGCGACTACGCTATTGGCAAGCAAGCTCTATCGGCAATGCGATTTGTAAGCCTTCAAGTTTCAACACCAATTCTAAGCTAATAACTTTTGCCTTAACCAACTTACAATCGGGCAAAGCTGCCGAAGTTTTAGGATTGTCTGCATATATGGCAGCATCAAGGCAATCACTTTCTTGTCCTAAAAGTGTATTTTTTATGGACGAGGCAAGTGTTCTTTTGGGCTATCCGGCTTTGGGGAGCTTAGTTGGACGAAAATGTGCAACCGCCCGGAAGTCTGGCTCTCGTGTAATTCTAGCGGGGCAGGATGTTTCGTCTATTGCTGATTCAGAGGCTGGCACGAAAATACTTGAAAATATGCCATGCCGACTCATCGGTAAAATAGTTCCTGGTGCTGCCAAAAAAATTACAGAAATACTAGGAGTACCAGAGCAGATTATTGCTAAGAACCAATCTTTTTATCCCAAGCAAAAGCAGATGTACACGCTGTGGCTGCTGGATTACAAAGATAAATACGTCCGTTGTCGTTACTATCCCTCAGCTCCACTGATTGCCCTTGTCGCCAATAGTAGAGAAGAACAAGCCGCCCGCGATCGCTTTAAACAAATTTACAGCAGCAAATTCAAATGGGTATCAGAATTCTCTAAGTATTATGTTGAGCGCATCCGGCAGGGAGAAAAATTATGAGTAGCATTGTCAATGGCTTAGTGCAAAATAAAATTCTGTTGGCAATTTTGGCAGGAGTGACTGCAATAGGTAGTTTTCAAGTTTGGAAGTATAACCAAGAGAAACATGAAAAATTTATTGCAGAACAAACAGCTAAATGTCAGAAACAGCTGGATCTTGCCAATACTTATATAGATAGCAGCAAAACTCTCTATGTTTTTTATAACTACCCTTCTTCACCTTTAAATGAAGTGGAGAGGATAGAAAAGCCAGGTATTAATAAACCTTTTAAAATTGGTGAAACTTATGTTCTCATATACAAAGTTCCAGGAAGATTGGTTCCAGACAATCCCCGATATGACGGGAAATTTTTTGAAGGTCTTTCTAAACAAACTACTGAAGGAGTTATTTCACCTCTAGCAGTAACAGCACGAGCCATACAAGGCAAGCAAGCTACTGTTAGTACATTTTGTTCTCCACAAACTTTTACTGTATCTGTCGAAAACCTCTATGACCCCAACCAACAAAATGATGTCGGTTTTCCAAGTACGATGTTCTTCCCTTAGCCTTTTATTGTCTATAACTATATTAGTAATAGCGCATGGATCTCTAGTTAAAGCAGCAACTACTGATACTTCAAGTAACCTGCCTAATGTAGAGCAGCTTCAAGACAATGAGCAGTCTTTCTGGTCGAAAACTTTAAAGCCCTACAATGATATTCTCAAAACATACAATACTTGGAAGCAAAGTTTTGATAAGTATTCCAAGATATTTACCTTGTCTCAGGGCGGATTAAGCAAAGAAAAGCAAGATGAATTAATTCAGATTATTTTGTCAACAACAGGCGCTCTTGATGCTCCAGATCCAATAGATTCAGGAGAGAGAATTAGAGAAGCGATCGCTAAAAATCAGGCTGAGTCTTTTAAGACAAGTCCTTCTACCCAAGGGACTGATGCTGAGACTGATTGGCATCGTGCTTTTACTTATGGGCAGTCTCGATCAGTATTGGGTGGAGAGGGGCAAAAGGCTCAGTCTCAAGAAGCGCAAGCTTCGTCTCAAGCCCTAGCTATATCCTCACAACAAGCCGAAGCTGCACAATCTGATGTTGTCACGCAAGATATTCTCAAAAAGATAGCTCTTCAAAATGTGCAAGCAGGAAATATTGCTAGATCCCAACATCTTGAATCTCAGAAACAATCTAGAGCATTAGCAGCAGCAAATATTAACTTAGCTGATATATCCAAAACTTTAGACGGTCAATCCCGTGTAGAAGATATGCAATCAAATGCTGGTGCTAGGCAACTAATTGAATCTGCTGCCCAAGCTAGCGGTTACTGGCAAAAACAATAGAGTAAATATACAAATATGCGATTTTATTCGGTTCGCCATTTATTAGCTCAATTGCCTAAAGTGCAAGATGATTACAGCCAAGTAACGGGTAAAAACCGTGCCGAAGATATTGTTAAGGGTGCTGTAGATGGCTCCAAAATCGTCAATTCTCTATTTGAGCAAGACTGGATAGATTTATTAAATGGGAATAGTCCTATCTACGGCGCTGTTGTTGGTACGAGTTTGCTAATTGCTGTAGTTTTGGTCGCCTTCTGGTCAGTTAAATGGTATATGGACATATCAGAGAACGGTCTGTCTATACAAACGGGCGGCGAAATTATTTACCCTTTAGTCGTGATTTTGATGCTAAGTGTAAATAATGGGATTATGCTTGCAAAAACATCATTTATGTTTCGTGAAATATCTAACGGATTGAACGAAAAAGTACTAGATATGACACGCAATGGCATCAGCTTAAGAAACTCTATACTGATTGCCAATATAGATCAAACTTCGGTTCAAGCAGTAGTTGCCGCCTCTGCTGAATGCCAAAAGAAACCTGAAGAAATAGTAGATGATAAGGGAGTTAAAACAAAGCCACGTGAAGCTTGTATTAAAGAAAAACAACAAACAATGCAACAGGCGGTAGATGCCTACGGAAAAGAAACTAAAACACCTAAACCTAAAAAGGGGTTTAGCTTTTCGAGAATTTTAAAGTTTGGGGATGAAATTGTTAACAACAGTGTTCAGTTTATAATACAAGTCCTTTTAAGTGGGATTGAAATAGCTTTTCAATATGTGATTCAAATATCATTCTTACTCAACGCTTATATAGGGCCTGTTTTTTTAGTACTTTCGTTATTACCATTAGGCGCTAAACCTATTCATGCTTGGCTTTCTGGCTGGCTAGCTTTGGGATTATTAAAAATATCTTATTCCATCTTGGTCGGGATGACCGCCAGTTCAATTATCAATACTCCCTCAACTAACCCATTAGTTCATCAATTAATGGCTGCTATCTTCTCACCAATCATTGCAATTGCTATTGCAACTGGTGGTGGCATGGCTGTCTTTAGCGGAGTTACTAGCTCTGCAAAAACTATATTTAATACAGTCCGCGCGTCTAAACGGTAAGAGATATGCAAATACTTCAAAAGAAACAGTTAGATTTTACTCCGATTTTTTTAATAGGGAATGTTATTGTACTTTCCCTACTACTAATTGTATCTTTAGTAAATTCATTTAGCATTAATAGCATTGTCAAGGCTAAACCCCCAACCTTGGTTGAATTAAGTGATGGAGGTTCTATTAGGGCAATAGCAACTGATAGCAATAGCCGCACGCCACAAGCTATCAACGACTTCGTTGGTAAAACTATGGTAGAGATTTTTAGTTGGAATGCTGTTGGGGTAGATAATTTAAATCCTACTAACAAACCTCAATTAGACCCTGGTGTAGAAACAGGTGAGGATAAAATTACTACTCGTTCTTGGGCTGCTGGCTTTGCATTAAGTGAAGATTTCCGGGGGCCGTTTCTTAAAGAACTCGCAACAATAACACCAGATTCAGTTTTTACTGGTACTACTCAATCAATCTTGATTATTAACCACCTATCTACTCCTACGAAAATTAATGAAGGTAGTTGGACTGTAAAAATGGTTGCCAACCTCATAATTTTTCAAGATGGAGAACAATTAGGGAAGGCAATAGCATTTAACAAAACTATATTTGTTCGTGCAGTTGATAGCCCCCAGATTCCCAAAAATTCTTCACCTTTGCAACAAGCTCCATATTCAGCACGTAAGGCGGGATTAGAAATTTATAAAATTCAAGATATCGACTTGGGATTGTAATAAACCTTATCTATATATCATTTATGTCTACTACAGAAATTCGTGTTCGCGAGCCAAATGATAGTTCTAAAGAAGAATACTCGACATTTGACAAAGCCTCAATACCAGTTGAAGAAGAAGATTTTGCCCAAATGAACGGCATTAGCGTTAATGATCGCACTACAGAAGATCAATTAACAACACAGTTGCAACTAGAAGTACCAGAAGCACCAGAGCCAGAGGAAATCATTACAACTCGCGGAGTCTTCCAGCAGCCTTGGATTAAAGCTGTTGTTGTTGGCTCCGGTGGGCTATTAATCTTTGGAATTTTGGGTTTAATGGCTAATTCTGGTTTCAATGCTATCAGTAATACAAATTCAGCCCCTAGTCCTCAGATTACTTCCGCTACCGAAACGCAAAATAACGAAGAAAATCAAAATCAACCCAAAGATGATACCGGGGAAACTAAAACTGCTCTAGCACTGACCAGTCAAAAAGGTGAACTTCAAAATTTAAATTTTGAACGCACACCGAATACAAATGCTCCCGCTAAATCATTCCCATCCCCGACACCGACACTTCGACCTCAGCCAAGACAGACTTATAATAGACAGCCGTCACAATCTTCTGGATTCAGCTCAAGAAGTACCCCGGTAGTAAAGACTGCACCGCCGCCACCGCCAAGAATTCAAGCACCTGTTGCATCTGTTCTACCTAAAGCCTCTCCCCCCTCACAAGCCGCTCCTGTAGATCCAAATCAACAATGGCTAGCAGCATCTAACGTAGGTAGTTTCAGTGCGAGTGCTACAACTGACACTGCATCTGATGATTTAAATGATGTAAAAGGGATAGAGGGCGGCACAGGAACATCCAAACCATTAACAGCGAAAACCGTTGCATTAAACAAAGTAGATAAACAACTCCAAGGCACTGAATCTGAGAATATTACCTACAACTCTAAACGTGTTTTAGTTGGTAGTCGTGCAATTGGTAGCTTAGAAACTCCCATAGCTTGGAGCAATGAGCATGAAATTCAAGCAAATCAAAAATATTTAATTCAATTATCTCAACCTTTGAAAGCATCGGATGGTAGCGAAGCATTACCAAAAGGTGCTTATATTGTCGCTCAGGTTTCTGGGGCCAGTAAATTAGAATATGTTCAGCTACAAGCGGTTTCGGCGCTAGTAAATAGTGATGGAAATACACAAGAAAAAAGTTTGCCTGAAGGAGTAATTTCGATATTAAGTAAAAGTGGCAAGCTTTTAAAAGCTGAATCTCGTAAAGGTAGTGATTTAGGCGGCTCATTATTCTCATCAGTAATAGCCGGGGTGGCTAAAGCTGCTCAAATTCAAAATAATCCTACTAGTCAAATTACGACTAGTTCTTATGGTTTTTCAAGCAGCACAACAACTAACGATAATAAAGATTTAGCAGCTGGATTTACTGAAGGTGTATTAGGAGAAATTCTTCAAGGAGTTCAATCTCAAAATCAACAACTTCAAGGGACAGACAAAGTATTTGTTATTGAAGCAGGTAAAAGTGTACAAATCTTTGTTAATCAATCAATTAATCTTTAAATACTATGTATAAACTTGCTAATATATTATTATGCTTGCAGATTTTAGATAAAAGAGAAAGAGTCAAATCTATAGGCTCAAATTTTTCTCTTTCTCCTTTTCTGATTTCTCAATATTTTATTCAGAGGGAGCAGAGTACAGGGAGTAGGGAACAGGGGAACCCACAACTAAAGTTTTTTTCTGATTTTTCTACTCTCTGCTCCCTACTAAGAGCTTCCTGCTCCCTTCTTGGTAAATGCCTACTATTTAGCATTTTAATTTTTCACGCTGGTGAAGCTTTAGCAATCCCCGCACGTGCTGTTTACTCACAGGATGCCCAAAACGTGAACTCAACGGGAGTAGAACTCAAAGTCTGGAGCGGTTACGGGCTAACTATAAATTTTATTCCCACTGGTGAAGTCATCAAAGATGTTTGGATTGGTGATCCCTCTAGAATTGGTTTTACTTCTAATGGGAATTTATGCCCGAAAGCCGATTCCAACAATTCAAGTACTGAATGTATACAGTCAGTAGCAACAGTTTTATTCCTCCGCCAAATCAAGTCTGTTAGTATTCCTAACATGACGAATAGCAGTGATGGGAGTACACAAATTACCGTGATTACTAGCGGTGATGGAGGGCAAAAGCAGTATCAATTTAAATTGACTCCAGCAACAGGAAAACCAGCTTACACCAGTCTAGTAATTAAACCGGATTCGGAACGACCATCACCAGTAATCACAGCTAAAGTACAGCCTGTCTCAACATTAGTTACACCAACCAAGCCTTCATTAATTCAAACTAGAGTACAATCAGCAACACCAATGATAGTAAAAAAGCCTGATGTAACTACACCAATTCAGACCACTATTAGTAACCAAGCTTCTAATCCTCAAAAAACTTTCACTATTAACAATTCGATACGTAGAAGTGATGCAAACGCTGTTGCTTATGGGTTAGCGATCGCTTCTCATCAGGGCCAGATTAAATCAGGCTCAACAACTTGGAATAAAATTCAAGATGCTATTAGATTATTACGTCTTGGTAAGAGTAGACAAGAAGCGATTTTGCGCTCTGGTATCAAGAAAGAAATTTTTAATCAGTTAATTAAATGGGGACAATAAAAAGGGAGCATCCCAGTTTTTTGCAAGGAAGGCGAAAATCAGTCAGGATAGGTAAGACGAGTGTATTTACTTACCGATGACCCCAGAACAAAAGCAAGCTCTTCAAGAACATATTCAGGCGAGCGCTAAAATATTGTATGAAGATACGTCACCAGAAAGGCTAACAAACCTTGCAGGAATTGAAGAGGCAGTGCGAAGTCAAATGCAGAAGCACGTCATGCCAGAAGTAGGGGTTTTTTTATCGAAACGATTACAGGCACAAGCGCAGGATATCAACGACGACTGAAAAGTATTTTGGGAGAATTGCCAATAACAAGCAAGCAGGCGCAGCAATTGGAAGTCCCGAACAGTAATCAATTGAGTCCGTATCTGGAAATTTGCTGTCTACGTGTGAGTGCCAATGTCAGCTATGAAGATGCAGCCGCCCTTCATTTTGTTTATGGTAATACTAATAATTTACATTTTACAAAATATATTTTTCGCTAATGCTGCTATCTGTTAATTAGCAATAACGGTAAGGGACTGGTCAGAATTCAGAATATTCAAAGAATCGTACACAAGATTAATAAGTTAACAACCCACTACTAATTGGAGTACCGATATAGTGGGGTCTACTGGAGGTTTTAGATGAAGTTTAAAAAATATTTATTAACTGTTACAGCTTTGATGACATTGGTCTTACCCGCTCCATCAAGGGCTGATACTCCCACAATTATTTATTCACAAGGGAAATATCAAACCCAAGCACCAGACTGGTCACGAATCACATGGGATAACTTACCACCTGTGCAACAGCCAGGATATCTAAGTATTCCTCAAAACCTCATATCAGTGTTTGGATATGACCCCTCACGCTCATGGAAAGCTCTACAGAAAGTGAGTTCTGTTGTCATGTTGGGAGATTCCGATGATGCATTCAAAATGTCCAGCTTCAGTCTGAAGTCGATAAGTGCGCTCGCACCACAGACCAAAAAACTTACACTAAAAGATTTTGGATTAATGCAGTGGCAGACTCCAGCATCATTAGTCAAAGCCATCCCTGGTTTAGGGAATCTGAGTTTGAGGCAAGTCCCACCGTTAGAAGCATTATTATCTAAAAATGGTGTATTCAATGGTCGCAAGATTTCTCAAATTTTACGGTCAAATCCACAGGCGGCAAATTTACCCTTGGGAAAATTGGATCTGAGCAAGTATGCAATTGAGTCTGTACCAGGACTAACAAAAACTCCGTTGAATAAGTTTAAATCTTGGCAGCAGAGTTACATTAATCAAGTCCCAGGCTTGAACCAAGTTCCGTTTAGTAAAATGCCTAAACCCATTGCTGAGGGAATTGGTGTAGTTGGGGTGGCATCAACAGTTTTTGGTTCATCAGAGCATGGAGATTCAACAGTTGGGTCAGACTACTTTATTTCTGGTAGGGTGGTGCGAGGTGATACCACTACACCAGTAGCCTGTTCATCTCTTAAAGAATGTTCTTACATGGAGTTAGGAGATATTGCTGGTTCTGGTGGTGGACTATACGGTAAGCGCTGGGCCAGTGGTTCATCACAGCAGGTAAAAGGTGGTTATGGTTTTTTGGCTGCGGTAAATGGAGGCAAGGAACCGACAGGGCGATTAGTTTATGGCAGTGGGTTTAAAGTTGTACTGACGGGAGTTAATGAATCAACAGGTACAGCAGACTTTGGTTTGTTCTTTAGAATTTGCGCTCACCCACCCTTTATGCAGAAGACCTGTACTCCCTACGCTTTTGGGCCAATACCTTGGATTCCTGTGAATGAAAATAATTTAGTAGTTGTGGGTACTGGACGATGAACAATACCACTACATCAGTGAATTCTAACCAATTCATTCCCCCAGGACTGACTGACGCTTTTGTTTCACCCGCTGGATTGGGTTTACTTGCTTGTGGCGCTCTTCTTGTGGCAGCTAAATGTATTGACGCCAAAGGAGGAAAGGCTAAACTAGCAACTGCAAGGTGGGGTGGTAATGTCGAGAAGACGGCAGCTCGTAAACTGGCCTGTGAACAGATTCGAGAGCGCAGACATAACCGAGTAGCTTTATTTATTGGTACTCCTAGAAATATTAGCTCTCAAGTTATTGGTGGTGTTAGAAAAACCAAAATACCCGAAGATCCTGGCATTATTTATTTGCCAGATGTCCAAAAGGGTGTGATAGTTTTCGGTGGCCCTGGCAGCGGTAAATCATTCTTTTGTCTTAATCGTTTATTTTCAGCAGTCATAAGCCAGAGTTTAGCTTTTGCAATGTATGACTTTAAATTTTCATTGCAAGAATCAGCAACAGCATCAGCTAAAGGGCAAACACCGATACTTGCAGGACAGGCTCTCAAACAGGGTTATAAAGTTCATATTTTTGCCCCAGGCTTTGCAGGTTCAGCGATTGTAAATCCGATAGAGTTCTTAAAGAATCAACAAGATTCGTCAATGGCTCGGCAACTGGCAATAACTATTAATCGTAACTTTAAACTCGGTTCGGATGATTCCGGTAATGCGTTTTTCTCTAATGCCGGAGATCAGCTTGTACAAGCAGTCTTTATGTTTGCCAAGGGTACAAAATATCCAGATATCATGATGTGTCAAGCGATCCTGGGACTACCTAAATTAGTGAAGCGGATTGAGCAAGCTTATGATCAGCTTAACTTTATGGTTAGGGAAGCTTTCGCTCAATTTGTGTCTGTAGCAGGTAGCCCAGAAACTGCTTCAAGTATTGTGGGTACGGCTAGTGGTTTGTTTAGTCGCTTTATGGTTCCGGATGTGCTAGCGGCATTCTGTGGAAAAACCAATATCCCCTTAGATATAGAACGGAAGCAAATGATAGTTTTCGGGATGGACAAAGAAAAAATCGATGTTATTGGCCCCTTATTAGCATCAGTTCTACATTTACTGGTCACTAGAAATGTCGCAGGCAAACGCAAAACCCCCTTAGTTTTAGGTGTTGATGAAGTACCGACCATTTATCTGCCTGCGCTGGTCAACTGGTTAAACCAGAATAGAGAAGATGGATTGGTGACAATTCTAGGGCTACAAAATATATCGATGCTCCAAGAATCCTATGGTGACAACATCACCAACGCCATTTTTGGAGGATGTGCAACTAAATTCTTTTTTAATCCTCAAGAAGATATTTCAGCAAAAAGATTTAGTGAATATTTAGGCAATAAAGATATTAATTATACACAGCGCTCTTGGAGTTCTGGTGGGAAGGGTGGGGCAAGTAATTCTACTTCAAATCAAAATGCAACAAGAGCGCTATTTGAATCTAATGAATTCACTACTTTACCAGTAGGGAAAGCCGTCATTATTAACCCAGGATTTTCTTCTTGTGGGCAAATAAGTTTGCCCATTTTAGAAAAAATTAATGTTTCTGATAGGGATATAAAAGTCCAGGAAGAAAGTACAGCTATTTGGTACAAATATCAACAAAACTTGCTGAAAAATAGTCAGCTAAAAATCCCTGGAAATCAAGAGATGGCAGAACGTAGAAAAGAAGCTGAAAGACTGTTACCATTAGTAGGAGAAATAAGTGATTCATCGGAGTTATCAACTAAAAAAGCTGAGTTATTAGCCAAAAAGACAGAAGCGAAAGCTCGAAAGAATAAAGCTCAGTCTGAAGTTATTCAGTCTACTAGAAAAGTCTGCAATCTTTAGGAGAATTTTGTGAATAATAAACAGAAAGAATACTTGCAACGATACCAAGAAGAGTTTATTGAACTTCTTCCTGATATGTCAGAGTTTGCTAATAAGTATTTTGTCAAGCACTTCAATCAATTTAAAAATGTAGTTGATTCTTGGGATGAAGATCCAATCCCTGAAGGTTATACCCTGGAATCATTTGAAATTTATTACGGCACATCTAACGTAGCTCAAGTATGCGTAGTTGATGGTGTTTTAAAACAATATGAACTCCCAGAATTTGAGGAAAACAACTCCTCTGTAACAATAATGGCGAATGCTAATTGTGTCTATATAGAAATTCAAGGAAAAGAGGTTCTTAATAAAATTAGGGGAGTTATCTTCCCACAAGTAATTGCTAATCCATCTGTCTTGTTAAACAATATAATCAATGGAGATATATCATGATGGACTCGTCAGATGGTAAAGAGATCAAGAAAGACTACCTTGAAACTTTAGAAGTATTACTGAAAAAGATTTTCCAGAAAGCGAAAGAAAAAGAGTACAAACCGGACAAACAAATATTGATTAAAGTTGGTCAAGAAAATGTTTACAAAGGAGTGCCGAGCGAAACAATTAAAGACATTAATCCTTTGATCTCAAAGGATTTAGTTGACAAATTAGAAAAAGCCTTTACCACACCGGAAAAACTCAATAACGTGGTGTCAATTAGGATTGGTAAAGAAGAAGTATTCCGTGTACAAGATGGTGAAAACAAGGTAGATAAATTAGGCTTATCGCAAGCTCAAAAACAAACACAAAAAAAAGCTCTAGCCGAACCTGTCTATAGTGTTGAGGCGTTACAGAAACAAGTTGATGTTTTGCAAAAAAAGATGCAAGAACAACAGACACTTGTAGATCAACTCAAAACGCAACCTCAATCATCAGAATCAATTACAAAGTTGTTCTCTCAAGTTGAGGAAATGTCTAAATCATTGGAGAAGCAGCAAAAAGCTATTGAGAAAACACAGCAGTCGTTAGCATCTCTTAGCAAACACTCTTTACCTCGCATTCAAAATACTAGGCTTCAAAACTTTGTAGGCGGAATAGAAAACAAAGTTAAACAAACATCCAAAAATTTGTTTGATAAATTTAAAGATACTCTGACACCTGAAATAGTTAAGCTGCGTAATTCTGTAGCGCAACAAATGTCTGAGATTAAATACCAGATAAGTCAACAGGTTTCTACTTTGAAGAATGAGATGCAATCTCAAGTTGATGGGATTAAATCTCAAGTCGAAACCAGTGTTAATAATGTTCGTGAAAGTGTTGATAGCAAAATATCTGATGTTAAGCAAAAGGCTATTGAACAGAGCGTTAAAGCTCTACTCACTACTTTCGGGGAGAAACAACCTGATGGTTCGATAACTTTCCGAAGCACAAACTTTAATTTCGAGCAGAAAGGTGAGACTGTTAATGTTAAGGCTAATAGTAATGGCGTTGAGGTCATCAAAGACGGAGTTATTGCCTCTGAAGTGACAGCAGAACAAATTACTCAACTTGAAAAAGTTCAGCCTGCCGTTGACGAGTATTTAAGCGCTCAAGCTAATTTAGGACACACTGAAGAGGAATATTTGAAAGCTGAAAAAGAATACCTGACTTACCCAACACAAGAAAATCTTCAAGAGTCAAATAATTTATCTAGAGGAATGTCCCGCTAACGCTTAAAACGCATTGACTCTGATTCTATTTCGGATTCTAATAGCTCAATTTCTTCTAATAGCTCAATTTCTTCAGATAGCTCCAAAATTTCTGCTTCTAATTCGGATTCACTAGTACTATTCAACTTGTCTATAATCCGAGTTTTTTCATCTCTAATTAATTGACGAATGGCCTCCATTTCTAACAGATGGGGGTCATTCTCTTGATGTGGTTGTTCAAAATAGTCTGATACTTGTGAAACTAAATTAATCAGCTTTTGCTTATCTAAACTGAGTATCATGTCCTTCATTGCCAACTCTAGCTGCTGGCTTTGGTGATACTCTAATTTATATATTAGGGTTTGCAAGTCTTTAACAATAGTAGCGTGTGGTTGACTCTGCCCTAGTTGTATTTTCATCTCCTCTAATGCTGATACATCAAGAGAAGTTGTAATAGCATCCTGCTCTATATGTTCAGAAATCGCTTTTAGAAGATTATTGGTAGTTTGTTGAATTTCTTGCGTTGGGCGTTGTGGTAATTGCTTGAGTTGGTTTACCAGTTTGGATAACGCGACCTCAATCGTAGGTACTTCAACCGCCTGTAATTCCAAATACTCTGTAATAGCTCCTACAGCTTTGTTTTGTACTGGTTTGTTGGTTAACAGATGCTCAAGCTGCTTGACTGAAGTTTTTGCATTAACTAGTTGTTGTTGATACTGAGATAGTTGTTCTGTTACAGATGGAAACGCTTTAACTAAAACAGTTTCAATTGCTGACTGGTCAACGAAGTCAGCTAAAGCACCTACTATTGGCTGATTGTTTAAGGTAGTTTCTGGCTGTGGTAATTGCTTGAGTTGGTTTACCAGCTTGGATAACGCGACCTCAATCGTAGGTACTTCAACCGCCTGTAATTCCAAATACTCTGTAATAGCTCCTACAGCTTGGCTTTGTGTTGGTTGATTGGACAGCAATTGCTCAAGCTGTTTGAGTGGAGTTTTTCCGTTGGTTAACTGCTGTTGATACTCATAGAGTTGTGCTGTTAGTTGTGTTAACCCTAACCCTTCAACTAAGGTAGTCTCAACTGCTGACTGGTCAATGAAGTCAGCGGTCGCATTTACTATTCGGTGATGGTTTGAGGTAATTTCTGGCTGTGGTAATTGCTTGAGTTGGTCTACTAGCTTGGATACTATCTTAACTGTAGATATTTCAACTGTCTGTAATTCCAGAAACTCTGTAATAGCTCCCAGTGCTTGGTTTTGTACTGGTTTGTTGCTTACCAGTTGCTCAAGCTGTTTGAGTGGAGTTTTCCCGTTGCCTAACTGCTGTTGATACTGAGAGAGTTGTTCTGTTAGTTGTGTTAATCCTTCAACTAAGGTAGTTTCAACTGCCGACTTGTCAATGAAGTCAGCGATGATCACCCTAACCGAGTCCTTATTTTGGTAATGTTCCAAATTTTCAGTTAGGGCTTGCAAATCTTTGACAATGTTAGTAGATTCGATAGCTGCTGTTTCTAAAAAATCAGCGATTGCGTTTAGGAGTTGTTCACTGGCTGGTTGTTGAGTATGTCGATTACTTTTTGTGCGGTCAATAATTGCTGAATTTTGTCGGAGAGTGCTTGCTGGCTCGTCCGCTGTTCGTTGACCTCGAAGCCAACCATCTGTAAGGCTTTGGTTAATTCTTGCAATGTCGGCTCCAAGCTCGAAGATTTTTTGGAGTTCAACGTATCGGTTAATTGCTGTAAGAAGTTCGAGTGACTGGCTTTGGTGTCGTTCAGGCTTTGAGCTTGGCTCACTTCCATGTGCAAAATTTTCTCGCTCAAGTTCTCGTGACTGGTTTGTAACTGCTCGATTTTCGTGTTTAGTTTCTCGTGAGCAGTTATCAATTCCTCTATCTTCTGGGTTAATAGCTGTATTTGGTTGGGGTTGCTGTTGCTGTCGGTCATCAGTTTGTTCCTTTGTTTGGTTTTGTTGTAAAGAATGTTCTTCTGGTGTAAACTTTCGAGGTGCTTCTATCGTGAAAGCACGTTGTTTTTGATTGTGCCGCTGCCAATCCCTTAAACGAATCGCTTCATAGTTCAATTTCTCGTAAGCAAGTGGCCCACAGGCGGCTATGAAATCATCGACTCCTTTGTCTGGCCCTGGTAGCGTCACGACCTTGACCCAAGCTCCGGCTTTTTGTAATAATCTTCCAGTTAGGGAAATATCTCGCTCAATATTAAGCTTCGTTTGGGGCTTGGTTTCGTAGTCAAAGCAGAATTTGAAAATTCTGTTTGGTGTAGCGAAAACCGCTAATTCTTCGTGCAGGTAAGACTTAGCGATTTTGTTGCCAAATTCATCCTTGGGAGAACGGTATCCTGCCGATATCCCTGGTAGACCGATGGCTGCATGACCCTGACTCAACAGGCTAGCAGCTTTTTTGGCTCCTTCTGTGATTGCACAAGGTATGTTGTACTTCCATACACAGTACCAAAATCCCGATTGGCGATCGCACTCGGTGGGATTAACACCAGATTTTTGATAGATGCGTTCGGCAATATCCTTGGGTACATCTAGTAAGAAGATACTTAAATCAATCTTGGGGGGATGCTCATATTTAATAAATTTCCCTTCAATTATTTGATTATTCTCATCTTTTTTGGGTCTTGGTTGATTTGGCTTGTAGCATCCCCATCTTTTACTCAAAGCTTTATCGCCTGGGGTTAAATCAGCAAATGAACGTGGATCTACTCCAGCATCACACCACCAGCCGCCAGCATCAAGATGAGAATATGCTCTGATTAATCCCTCCGTTAACCGCCCTGTATTTGTGCGATTAAGTTTTTCACTGATCATGAGGCGCTCCCAAGCCTCATGTTCACCGCCTGCATAGCTGAACTGAAGGCTCTCAAAGTTTTTTGCCGCAATGGCTGGATGAATGGCGCTGTTTTCAAGCTCTTGCCAGTGCTTTGGTTCAATAAAATTGGGTATTGCTTCAGTTTTTTGGGGTATCCAGAATGCTTCTGTTGCTATAGAAGGTTTGAGTACTGGCTTTTCAAAATTGGCAGCAGTCTCATCGGCTGGTTTTACTTTCTTTAATACTGGCTTGGCTACCGATACCTGTGTTGATACTTCCTTCTTTGAAACTGGTTTTTTAACTGGCTGTGATATTGAAGAGGGAGTTTTTAGTACTGGTGGATTAACTACTACTTGAGTTTTTAGTACTGGGGAAGTGACCACTGTCTGTTGTTTGATTTCTGGCGAGTCTAGTTCAGCACTTATACTTATAGTTATCGGCTGCTGTTGCTGTTCTTGTCCCTGCCGTGTTGAGTTCTGAGCTTGTTTTCGTAGCAATTCTAAAGCATTTTCTTTGGCTTTCGACTCTTGCGCTAACTCCACCAAGCGCGTTGGATCTTCGGTGTAAATCTTTAGTTCATGCCTGGCTCGACTGGCAGCAACGTAAAAGCTCTCTTGCCCAATGGTATGGTCTGCCGAAATCAACACACGATCCGCAGTCTTACCCTGACTACTGTATGTCGTACTGACAAGCGCATAGTCTAGGTTTTGTGCTTGGGATAAACTGATGGATTCGGTACGGTCACTATCAAGATATTTAATCTCGGCTTGACCACCAGCGATCGCCGCAACTACAAATCCTTGCCCATTACGCCTTTCTAGTTGGCGATCGTTTTTCTTCCATTGCAGATGATCGCCCACCGCAATTTCAATCTCTTGTCTTTGGTATACGGCTTTGTCAAATGCTGTATCGACTTCTAAATGCTTGCCATCATCACTTTTGAGAGTTAAAGAGTCAGTAGTTTGACCTACCACTTCATACAGTTTGCCCTTCTCTAGCTCCCGACGCTTGTAGTTTCGTGTCGGCATGACTACATCCCCAATTTCAAAGTTATGGGCAAACCGCATCTGTACGAGTGTTAGATTCTTGGTTTGTAATTGGGTGATGGTTGCAGTTTCTCCTAAAGTTCCCTCATCTTTGAGATGAGAGCGAATGGCTTGAGTGAGTGCTAATCTTTCTACATTCGTGCCAGCTAATACTAAAGTTCGCTCCCTTTGCTCCGGTTTCGCCGCCATATAATCACTGGCGATCGCTTCTGTTTTGGATTCTGCATCTACAGTTTTGATAGAGCCGTTTGCCAACAGACGCTCAAAGCCCGCTTTTATCCTGCCATCGGCAATCAAATCTACTGCAAGTTTCAGTTCTGGGTCTTTTTGTCTTAAAGACTCGTTCATATATGCAGTCTCAATCCCCGCCTGTTGTAAAGATTTAAAGGGGTTGCCTGCTTCCACTGCCGATAACTGCCGAGTATCACCCACAAAAATCACCCTGGCTTGTTCCTGAGTAGCTCGTTGTAGCAGCGCATAAGCATCTTTAGCACTTAACAAACCAGCTTCGTCCACAATCCAAACTTGATTCGGTTCTATTAGGGGTGGTGGTTCTGTTACCAAAAGCCTAGCAACAGTTTCCGACTGAACCTCTAACTCTTGACTTAACACCTTGGCGGCCGCTGAACTGGGAGCAAAACCTTTAATTGTGTATCCGGCATCAGTGGCTAATGTTTTCAATTGAGACAGTGCGAAAGTCTTTCCAGCACCAGCTACCCCCTGCCATGCGATGAATTGGTCTTGTGTGGTTGTAGCTAGTTGCACCGCTTGGCGCTGTCCGGTGTTGAGCGAGGTTTTCTCTAATTGGCTTTCAGCTATCTCTGGATGCAACATTGGGTTAACGTTCCCCTGTCCTCGCTGCATCAACTCAATCGTTGCTAGTTCTCGTTTTACCGCATCCCATGTAGTGTATTGCCTCTCTAATCCTGGTAAAGCAATCAATTCTTGATGCTCTCTAATCAGTGGCTCAATCGCCGTCACCGAAGAAGCTAAACGTTCCTCTAGGATGAATTTTTCTAAATCCTCAAGATTAAACGTTACATTCCTCTCACTACAATGAGCGATGGCATCTTCTAGGGCATCGACCAAACTTTTGTTATTGACTGGTATATCCTGGGTGGCTTCTCCCGGCTTGATAAAGGTAATTCCCAAAGCCGCCGCTTCTTCAACCCAGTAAGCTTTTAACTCTGACTCTGGTAACTTTTCCTTGCGCTGTCTGGTTTGATCCCAGATTTTCTCACGTTCTTCCCAAGTGGAATTAGCGCCAGCTTTGGCGATGATTTGCTGTCGTCGCTTAGAAAAGGTTTCTAAATCCTGTTCCTTAAACCCTTTAATCTCAAATTGCCCGTGTTTACGCTTTTCTATCTCATACCCCAGCTTCTGTACCTCACGCGCCAGATAGCTTTGATATGCCATTCCCAAGAATTTCTTATTAGCGAATATCTCATTGTTGCCCAAACTCAACCACCTACCGTCTGGGGTTTGAGTCATATTCATCAACAAACAGTGTGTGTGCAGATGTGGATCTAATTCCCGACTTTCGATGTGGTCAAATTGGGCGACGACCAAATTACCAGTCTTGACTCTATATCTGCCGTTATCATCTGTCACTCTGGTATAGGCGTAACGCTGCTCTATCAGTTGCAGCACTTGTTTCAATGCCTGATGGTGAGCATTGATTAAACGAGCATCCCCACCCACCAACGCCATCAAGCTCACGCTCTTAGGTGCAGAAAACGTACAGTCTAACGCTGCCCTGCGTTCTTTTCCTTTGACTGTTCTGGCATTTAACTGCTCACTACCATCAGGCGATCGCCCTTCGATGACATTTTTAAAAGCATCTTCGTTATCGAGCTCTCCCGACAAACCAAATTTTTCAGCCCCTTGACCACTCCACCGCGACTTCCCTTGATGATAGTAATTTTTGACGAAGTAGTTCACCGCCATCTCTGAGGAGACGTTAGCCGCTGTTAGCATCGCTCACCTCAAAGAAGGGAACAGGGAACACTTCTCTACGAGAGGCTGCGCCAACGGCAAGTGGTACAGTGAGCTTGTCGAACTGCTCAGTGCATCGCGGGCAACAGGCAATAGGAAACTCTTAAAACCAAGCTGTTCACTTCCTTGCTCATTCTCTCTTTTCTGTTCCCTGTTCCCTATTCCCTCTTCCCCTTTACATAACTTAATACAACAATTATTAAAGTTATTAAAGTCATTGTTCATCACCGACATCAAACTAAAACAAGCTTGATGTCGAGTTAAAAATTTTTGGTGAGACTTTGACTGCAACAATTTTTTTATTCACCACTTATATTGCTTTTAAATATAGCAAATTATCGCCTCAAACTTTCCGCCAAATTTGGCGTACTGTGCGTCAGAAAATGCTATTTATTTGTGGTTGTAGATTAATCGTTGAATATCCCAGTTTGACGCATAGTTGACGCAGAAGTGCCGAGTAAATGACGTAGAATTGACTCGACATTGACGTAGTTTAGCCGCAAATGTGACGCATTATTGACGGATTCTCAATAGGAGTAATAAGTTGAGAATAATTAGCTGTTTTTTGTCATATAATAATGATGATTGACGAGTATTTGACTTCAGATTGACGAGCGTTTGACGCATGATTGACGCAGTATCAAACTGACGCAAAATTGACGAGTATTTGACGCACAAGGAAAATTAAGTTGATGGCAGATTTGACTTTAGGAGTAGATCCGGGAGGCTCTGGCCTCAAAGGATTTTATACTTTAAATACTTTCAAACCTGAATTGATTTTAATGGAGCCAGAAGTAGCTGCCGTGCCACTTCACAGTCTGGAAGCTTATGAGCAAACCAAGATTGGGAACTCTTCACCTGAAAATAACGCTTGGATTGAATACAAAGGACAGCATCTGGCAGTAGGTTTCTTGGCCAGGAAAAGATTTTATGCTGATTTGCAACTACAGAAGCGTAAGTTTGAGCTAGCGCTTCCGAAGGTATTAGCAATGGTAGGTGCGATCGCTGATAAACATGAGCTAGCAAATGGCTCGTCAATCAAGTTGGGGATTCTACTACCTTGGGGGGAATATCAGGATAGAGCTTTATTTAGTACATTAGTTACACAAGCGCTTGCTGATTACAAATTTCGGGGTCAGCCTAAGTCTTTTTTAGTAGAATCGTTTATTTGTTTACCTGAAGGTGGAGGAGTCTTAAGTAGAGGACGTACCCCAGGTTCGAGCTTGAAAGACCAAACAGTAGCAGTAGTGATGCTGGGTTATCGGGATATATCTATATTGTTAGTAGAACGTGGGGAGATGTCAGTTGGACGTACCGAATCGTTAGGGTTTGCCAAGATGGTTGATAGGGTTAAAAGCCAAACTTCTGGGCTAGACCAACATCAACTGGTTACAGCGATGTGTAAAGCTGGTAAGAATATCTCCAGTAAAGCTTTAGAGCCATTGGTAGTATCATTAGACTCAGCTTACAAAAGTCATGAAATATCAACTATTCGCAAAGCAATCTCTAACGCCAAAGAAGAGTACTGGATGATGCTTTCACAATGGCTCAAACTTCATGTCACCCGCTCTGCTGACGAGGTTATTACTGCTGGCGGAACTGCAAATTTTTTCCGCTCTGAGTTAAATAGCTTGTTTTCGTTCTCAAGAGTCAATTGGTGCGAACATTTAGAGAAGCAAATATTCAATAGCTTTTCTAACCAAATTTCAACCAAGTCTCTTGATTACCGCCTCACAGATGTGTATGGATTATTTTTTTACCTTTATGGAGCCAAGCCGAAAAATAACCCTACAACTTTAAAGGGTGGTTTAACTCATGTCTAAACGTGTACCCTATCGTTTTCGTACAGATATTGATGTAGAGAGTTTAGATGGAATTCTTACTAATTTTTTACGTTCTAAAGACGCGGCAATTACAGAGAAGGAAAAGGTTATTGGAGCAACTAGAGCTTACTGGCTTCCTTTTGCCCTGAAAGAGAAAGGGGAATACTCCGACGACCAACTCAAGCAGCACGCCAGAGCCGCCATCTATAAGCTGAGAATGCATATAAATTATTTAGCGGAGAATTTTGGGCTTTTAGATGAAGGGGAGCAAGCAATAGAAAGCGAGCAGTTTTTAAGTAACTACTCACTAATGCCACGGCAAAAAACAAACATTGAAAGACTTACACCAGAAGTTGCTGTGACTATTACCAACGCGAAGCAAAAGATGCTTGAGCAAGCAGAGCAAACTGAGCCATGTTCAACCTCTTCTTCAGAAACTAGAACCGAGTTCACACCTGTTGACTTCATTCATCACCAAGATGACGACTCTTTGCAAGAAATGTTTAGCTAAAAATACCTCAAGGTAGACAAATGGATAACAATCAAGCTCTCGATAACGCACCCCATAATAGAGAATCCCTTAAAACTGAATACGGTTTGTCAACTGAAGATGTAGATTCTATCCTAATAAGTTGTGGCTTACCCATAGATCAATACGAGTACAGTCACGACGAGATTAAGAACTCTTTTGAGCCAGCTGTAAAAACGTTTCAGTCGCAGAAACATTCTCAATCATCCTCTTCAACACAATCAAAGCCTTCAATCAAGCCAAAGAAAGCCGCTAATCTATTGGAGCCAGAATCTAAAAGCACGAGTATCATTGAACTCAAATCAATGGCTAGTGAATGGCTTAACGCTAAGATTTCATTATCCCAAATGCTTCAAATCATTGAAGCTTGTGGACTTTCTGAAAAAGATGACTATACCCCTTTTGAGTGCGAGCGTGTTGAAGCTTTAATAAAAAATCAAGGTGAACCTATAGACTTAAAAAGTACTATCAGCAATACTACTACGGCTAGTGAAGCTGGACTGGCTTATTTAGTTGACAAGATTACAGATAATCTAGCTAGTAAGGCTCCGGGTTTTATCAACCAGATGTATCTTCAAAAGGTTGCTGATAAGCTATCCCAGAGTCAAGATGAGATTCGTGATTTCTACGTGGAGTTGGAAGAGACAATTCTGGCGGAACTGTCTGGAAAAAAGTCTCCTCTAGAAGCGATGCTGGAAGCACGAACTCACAAGAATCTGTTTCCCCCTTCTTTGATGAAATCAGCCGAATTACTTCCAGAATCAAAGAACGATACGACTACCATCTGAAACAAGAAATTGCAGCCAAAGAGCGCACCATTGATATCCAAGTAGAAAAAACTTCTGATGCTAAAGCCACTAGACTTGCTGCCCATAAGCTGGAAAAATTGCAAGCTTGGAATGAAGCACAAATAGAACGCCAAAAGCTTCGTCACAAGCGTTTTGAACAATGCAAAGAATTTCTTTTCTGGATTGGTGGTTGGGTCGGCTCAGGTCGCTCTGGTGTTTTCTTTTTCTTCTGTGGCATTTTTAGCTTTGGTGCTCTTGGACTAATAGGAGGAATTAACTGGCCTACTACTATCGTTTGCAAAAGTTATTCAGGGGGATGTCATTTGCTGCGATTCAATAAATCTACTGTGATTTTTCCTCAGCAGACTAAGGAGATTATTGCTGAATATGAACGCAATAAGAGTAAGCCTAAACGTCCCAAGTAATTAATTGTCGTTTGTGCTGTGTGCTAATTTTGAGATTAGTCACATTTTATTAGTAAGGGTATGTATCCAGATAACTGGAAACAAATAGCCACATCTATTAAAGAATCCTCTAATTGGCGTTGCAGTAAGTGCGGTCGTCCTGGTTTGCGCCCTGGCGAAAAACCACCTGAGTTGACCGGAAAACGCCGCGCCTACACCCTCCAAGTTCATCACTGGAACCGCGATCCTTCTGATAAACGCGAGATTCATATTCGCGTATTCAATTTTGTATGCAAACAATGCGATCAACCCACACAAAGAGAAACTTTCGGGGTTCGTCCTCTATATTGCGAGAAATGCCGTCCGCCACAAGCACCGAAAAAGTCTTCTGTGGTTCCTCTGCGGAAACAAAACCCAGAGCTATGACTTATAGGAATGGTGTAGATTTGGCGAATTAGTCTTTGAAATTAGGGAGCGTTCGCCTCGCCGTTAG
This sequence comes from Nostoc sp. UHCC 0302, assembly GCF_038096175.1. Lineage (NCBI taxonomy): Bacteria > Bacillati > Cyanobacteriota > Cyanophyceae > Nostocales > Nostocaceae > Nostoc > Nostoc sp. UHCC 0302. Next base: position 311,510 of record NZ_CP151100.1, on the reverse strand, counting down.
GACTAGTACAGGTCGGCGATTGCACCCAAATCTAAACCTCATTCATGGAGAGAAGAATTAAGAGAAGCGCCTAGCAAACTGCTCCCAAATAAAAGCACAATGCTCCCACACATTCCTTGCAGCAATATATATTGTTGAGTTCTGCTCATATTTTCCGCCTTCGTTGATGCAAATAGCAATATTTGCAAATAGACAGCGCTAATCGCAGAAGTGACAAAAATTGCTCGCAGAGTCTGGCTCATTAATTTCTTGTACATGGTTGAATGGCACTAATTTTGGTTGGCTCAAATTTCCCAATTGCTGATTATCCCAAATTCCAGCCATCGAACAAGTTTGGTTGGTCAACCCCATACTGTCGGCTAACCAATCGCCGTAGTTCTGCAATTGTGTTTGCGGACTTCATCAGAATAAGAATTGACGTGACGTGTGGGGATAGTCTTTTTTTGGTTTCCTCGTCTAGCATTTGGTGTATCTTGTACTTCCTACGTCCGTTAGGGAGCGCTGGATTGACGATATCAAGCTTGGCTTTTTCTTCTGCTGTCATCCATTCATATATGAACTCCCAATAGAAAAATCCATTTTTAATGTGTCGTTTATGCAACTTGGTAATCCGTGCAAGATGCTCCTCGAACTCCTTTTCAAACATTCTTGTCCAAGCCTGTGGCGCATTCAAAATTCGAGAGGTGAGTTTATCATCTCGCTCCTTCTCTGCTACCTGTTTGTTAAATGCTCTATCAAATCTGCGCTCTAATGTCTCCGTACCACAAGCAGCTAATAAAATCGCAGCTTTTTCATTTCCTCTTGATGCCGCCAGCGCCCACAATTTTGTGATCTGCTCTAGCGAAATGCCATCTATTTGTGCTGTACCAGTAGAAATTGCGCGAACCTGTAGCCCTTCTGGCATAAGGATTTTAGCTAGGTTTAAACGGATCAATTGCGCGAACCGTCTATGATCAATCTCAAGTATGGAAGAAACTTGAACTTTCGCACAAACGTAATCTCCACTTCCCTCTGGAAGGACTTCATAGCCGTCTATGACAATATTACCAATGTTGATTAATGTATGCCTAGCTTCTAAGTTAGACTTTTTCTTAGCCATGATTCAGTTTTCCTCGCCTAAATGCAAATTTTGGTAGATGAAGCGGGCAAGGGAGCGCCAAACAGGTATAAAACCCGACAATAGGTAGATTCATGCGCTCCCTATGCGGTTTGAATCCCCGGAAACTACCAAGGATTATGATTGATTAGTCGTCGCCGCTGCGAAGTTGTGAAAGCGGTGTGGGTTTAAAGTGCAAATCACGCTCTACAGGCAAACCCATTGGCCCACGCACCGACTGAAGTTCGCTTAAACTGAAGTAACCCAATTCCTCATCTAGGCCTTGCACCAAACCAAAGAACAAATCTTTACCGTCAAACTCACTCCCGTACCAAGTCCAGTTAGAATCAGGGGTGAAGAATTTCACATAAGCGATCGCATCTGAAGATTCTGACTGTGCATCAAGAGCAGACAATTGAGCGCGAATCTCTGCGGTTAACAATTCCATTGCAAAACCTCGTTGATAAATGAAGCGAATAAAATACAAAGGAGAACTAAAACTCTTTGTGGGGTATGAGTTCTAGCTGTTATTGGGGTTAGCTCAGAACTAACGTGCGCCCGTCGTGGCTGTCGTGCAACCACCCGTCAATCAGCCTTAGTCCTGGTGTGGGTAGCGGATTTGGCTGGAATGGCACGTTTAAAAAGCGGTCTAGCTCGTCACTCCAAGCCGCAAGCGCCGCTTCTATCTTTTGTGCTACTGCCGCTAATTCAGAGTTAAGTTGTGTCAACAAACTAAACTGGTCTACTGGAGTATTTATGATTTGCTGCTCAAGGATTTGGTAGTCCACTCTGGCTTCTATATAAGCTAGTCGCAAAGAAGTAACAGCGTTTTCGTCGGTGGACTGTGCTTGTTGAATTGGTGCTAATGTTGTAGTAATCATCATTTCCTTTTTCGGTTTTGGTGAAGGGGTGATCGCAGACTTTCCTAGGGTGAGCGATCGCCCTTTTGATTAGTTTTAGTGAACAATGTCTTTCACCACCACTAGACATATAATATCACTTGTCTAGTATCAGTGTCTAGCGCAATTGTCTAGTGTATGATGAGTATTTCTGATCCAAATTTTGTCTAGCAAGTTGTCTAGCTTATAGGTAGTTTTCAATAGCCAATCAGTGCTAGCATTATGTCTAGTTACAAGGCTAGTGCTATGAGTGAAAAAGAGAGACTACAGTTAAATTTGCGTCTGGACGGCTATAGAGAACTATATGAGGCAGTAAAGGCGGAGGCAGCTAGACAAAACACCAGTGTTAACAGTTTTGTTATCAATGCCTTAAAGTCTTCTGTAGGTTGGCAGCAAGAAGAACCGTCTTCCAATCAGTCTTCACTTTCTCTGGAGGTAATTCTAGAAGCAGTAGAAAAGAGACTAGACGACATACTAGACAAGAAAATAGAAGAGAAACTGAGAGACTTAGCCGCCTGAGAAAGTAGATATTAGCTTCGTTAAGGAAATTATCTCAGTTCGAGCCTAACAATTAAAATTAGTCCAATCTCCAGTTATGACTGTCAAACCAATTCACAATTGCGAATTGTTCGGTCAAATTTTTAAGTTAGTATTCTCCAGCGACAGTTAATATTAGAAATTTTTTAAATTGTGGCTATTTGAACTTCTCTAACGTGAAGAAAAATAATCTTCTATTCTACCAGAAAATATTTATGCAAGAGTTTTAATAAGAGGGTGCAATCTGCTCGAGTTTTTCTACCAAGGAAACGCCTGTAACATCCCCTGTAGAATCAGTAGAAGGAATGCACTTCCATATTCCCTGATGTGCAAGTGCAGCTAGTTCTTGACCGCTCTTAATTTTTATTGCTTCACAGAAATCAGTAACTAACTCACCCTGCTCGATTCTTCCTGAGACACACCAACAAATTTCTGCTGTACTCATTCAATTACCTCTGGGTTTGGCCTATTTTTCTGAGTCAATCAGGATTTAGAAGTAGAAATCCTATATAGTACATAAATATCAAAATACAGGATTAAGAGCTACATTTCCGGCTCCCAGGCTCCGTTACAAATTAAAATCAAGGGTGAATGTTTCGCCTTCGATATTGTCTTGTTTTTCTTGTTTAGATGTTTGTGGAGCAGGCTCTGTCATCTGGTTTTGCTCAGTAGTCATTGGCGTCAAAGATGGTTGTTGCGTAAGCACTTGTTGCATGGGGAATGCACCCCTTTTGAAGGCAAAATAGCAATCAATGATAAAGTAAAGCGTCTCCAGATAACTTTTACCTAGCTGCTGTGATTCTGCAAATATGCGTTCGCGGTAGCTATCTTTGATCCGAACCTTTTCTGCGGGCAAGTCAAGTTTCTCAGTCATTGTGAGCTTTATATAATTCAGTTTTCAGGAGCCAGAACTTGGCTTTAGGGGAAACAGTAGGTAGTGAATCCAGAATAGAGTCAGGCATGAGTATTCTGGTTGCTCACTTACTTAGAGGCGGTTACTGGATTCTTGCTGAGAATGGCTTTTGCCATTTCTAAGAGTCCATTCGCATTGGCTTCCACCGGATTGTCACGGATTTTGAACCCGTTTTTCTCTAATAACTTCCTAAATCCAGGTAAGAGGCAGCCTCCACCAATCGCCCAAATCTCATCTCCCGTGTGCTTGGCATCAACCCGGATTTCTCACAAGTGAGAAAAAATCATTGAGATGAGTAAAACTTAAAGTAAATTATTTTATACAACACTAAACTATAATCAACAACAGATTATGACAACGTGTAAACCGAAACTACAAAGACAAATATGATACATTCTAAACAATAAATACTAAAGCAAAGATTATTGAAAATGATAAATAGACAGCCTAAAGCTAGGGTTAAATCAATGAAATCTACCCAAGTTAAAGCTAATAACTATAATTCCAATTAGCTGAAAATCAACCAGAACAGTTTAGCCGAGATAAATAGCTGTAAGCTGTTGCAAAAATATTCTTGTATGGACAATCTCTACTAATAGCGATTAAAATATATCGGCTATTAACAGTAATAACGGCTCCCAATTTCAGTAACTTTGTACGAACAGTTCCAACAGTAGCATTTTTGAGTTCGCTTGTTGTTAAACATTGCTCTCGGAGAGCGTTTATCAAAATATAAGCAACAGAAGAAAACCACAGACGTAGTTGATTTCCAGCAAATGTATGAGTACTAGTTCTATCACTTTTTAGTGATAACTTCTGTTCTTTTAAACGATTCTCCATATCACCTCGTGGGCAATACTTCTGGGTATAAAGTCGTCCTGGAGGCACTAATTTAGTAGGGAGTGAAGTGACAACAAAACGAGTACTTACCCCTGACTTACTATACTCAATTTTTGAGACAACACGGCGATTACGGCTCCAAGATTTTAAAGTTTTATAATCAAGCGAACAATACCAAACTGAGTTATCAACAAAGGCTGCTGCTTGTTTTTTCAAGTCATCTGACGGAGTAAATAAAGTTTCAAAAAACTCTACTACAGTTTCCAGTTTTTGCGAATATTCAAGATAAGCCCGGTATTGGGTTGGTTGGGATAGTTGAATTAACCGACTATTCTGGGCTAACCCAAAGACATAATCTACTCCAACTTGAGATTCACACCAACTCATAATATCTTCTCTCGAATACGCACTATCTCCACGTACAATAATTTTCACATTATCCCAACGTAAACGTATTAGTTTTATTACTCGTTGCAATTCTGATAATGCACCCGACGCTGGATCTACATTAGAAGCACGAAGCTTTGCTGCAATTAAATGTTTACCGCAGAAAATATAAAGTGGAGCATAACAATATCCTCTATAATAAGGGTTAAAAAACACTTCTTCTTGATTGCCATGCACTAAATCATCAGTCACGTCCAAGTCTAAAATTATCTGTCGTGGTGCTTTGGAGTAGGATTCTAAAAATATTTCAACTAATAATTTCTCTATAGCTTCTGCATCATGTCCAATGCGATGATATCGACTTGATGCTCTTGATTCAACAGTTTCTGGACAGTGTTCGATACGATTTAAAGTGCTTTTACCTGCTAGGACTGGTAGTTCTTTTTCTGAACCCATTATTTTCCCTAGCGCCAGGATAAACATTGGATCGTGACGCAGTTCCTCGTGGTCGTTTAAGTCTTCATAACCCATTATCAAACCATATATTCTCTGCGTGATTAGGCTTTCTACTGAATGGTCAATTCTATTGGAATCTCGGTAATCTTTAAAACATCTTGCTACTCGCGATGTAATTTCTCTTTTTCGGTCTAGCTCCGCAATTAAAGTCAATCCTGCATCTGATGTTACCCTCTCACCCTTGAAATTAACTACGACTGGACATGATTTAACTTGTTCAAATTTGAACTGTTCCGGTATACAATCTGTTTTCTGAGGGGTCATGCTTAAAACTGCTGGAATTCATGTGCAATAGATATTTTGGCAGTTTTTGACTCCTCTTTTCTCCGGCTTTGTGAGAAATCCGGGTTACCTTCCTTCTCTAAACAACTCAGAATTAGTATGTTTTGGGTACGAGAAAATGCTGTATAAAACAAGCGGCGAAAGTCAAAAAACTTAATTAACTCTAGTGGTTCAAAGGGTGGGCGGAGCAGGTAATTATTTTCTAGTAACTCATCCAATTGGGTATACTGTTTGCGGGGTACAGCCTCCAGTGAACCTGTAATCACCACTGGGAACTCTAGCCCTTTTGACTGGTGAATCGTCAGGAATGACACACAGCCGCTAGGGGCATATTCTGACTTGTCCTCATACTCATCAATGCCTCCATCCTCCAAGAACCTGAAAAACTGGTTAAACAAATCCTTGAGGTTTTTCTCTAAGTAAGCAGAAGTTAATACATCAATGTTGTAGAGATATTCAAACTTATCGAGCAGCTGCGAGAAAATAGCTAAATTCCGCATAGAGCGGCTGTTTTGAATGCCCTTTTGTTGCAGTAAGTTTTCATCTAAGTAAGGGACTTCCAGAAAATAAATTATTCAATGGGTGGGAGCAAATATCATTTTAGATTCTTCCCCTGCCTTCCCTACTCACCAAAGCGATTGTATATTTTTTTAGTTGGAAGTCCCTAACGACTAAATAAAGGAAACTGTAGCAATCGGTAAAACAGACCTGAGAAAGCATAGTCAGCATTTTGGTTAAGGGTCAAATGCGTTTTAGCGATCGCTCTTACCCACTTCCACAAATCTGCATTCTCAGGCTGGCGAATTTGATCAGCAAATGGCTGGAAGCATTGATTATCGTAATAATCCCAAATTTCGAGGTGAGCATCATCATTCCACTTGCGGATATTGGGGTACTGGGGGAAGAGGAAAATTAACGCCCCAATGATTAAGCGAATTTCTTCCCGCTCAAAAAACTGATTAGAGCGCGGGGAGTAAACGTTAATGCCGTTTTTCTCTAGGAACTGTGAGAGAGCAACGACTTTATCATTCTTAACAGAGCGAAATAAAAAAGCAACTTGGTTCCAGTCTGTTAAATTTCCTTTGTCTTTGAGGGTGTGCAAAAACACTAAAACTTCCTGATGCCATGCCTGTTGAGTTTTACCTGAAAGTTTCACCACACACGGGACTTCAGAAAATAATTTGTCTTCCTTTGCTTTAATTAATTTTTGAAACCGAAATTCTTTGCCGTTATCCTTCCACTCTTGCTCATTCATCCAACGGTTGTAGAAGTCGATAATATCTGGGTGGGAACGATAATTAGTAGTTAGATATACCTGTTTGCAGTCTCCATTAGGGAATTGATCTTTAAACTGTAAAATGTTGCGGATGCTGGCTCCTCTAAAGCGGTATAAGCCCTGGTCATCATCACCAACTACACAAAGGTTTGGGCGATCGCCTGCAAGACAATTCAAAATTAATTCTTGAATGGTGTTAGTATCCTGGTACTCATCCACCATCAGGTATTTAATTTTGTCTCGGAGTTCTGTAAGAATCTGCGGGTTTTGCTTGAGGAGCTTGAGGGCTTCATACTGGATGGTAGAAAAATCAATCGCGTTTTCTTCCTCCAGGTGTTTTTGGTAGAGGGCATAGCAATGACCCAATGCCCTTACCTCTGGTTCAGGAGCATTAATGAGCGTCTGGTAGTTTAGAGCTTCTTCGCTAACAGTATTAATCCATTTCATCAGCTTCTCGGACTTGTCCCATGCAGATTGCTTAGGGCTGCCAATGACAAGCTCAATATCAGGGATGGCTTGAAATTCCGAAAGGCGGTAAAGAAAATACTGCTGGTCGAACTGATCCATCATCATGAAGTTGCGCTTGAGGCGGGTGAACTCCCGATGCTCATCCAGCCAGCGTAAACAGACTGAGTGAAAGGTTCCCAAGTACATCTCGTTGAGGTTGAAGCGTACACCAAGTTCAAGGAGACGATTAGAAATTCGGGTTGTCAGTTCTTGGGCTGCTTTGTCGGTGAAGGTAACAACCAGCAGATTCTCAGGTGCTACTCCTTTTTGTGTAATTAAGTAAACAATCCGCTCAACTAGGGTGAAAGTTTTACCTGAACCAGGGCCAGCAATGATTAACAAAGCACCTTCAGTAGTCTGAATAGCTTGTAGCTGTTGAGGATTAGCGTTAGTTGTAAAAGCACTTAGTATCATTTCATTGAACTGGTAGTTGGCACATCAAAACTACAATCCTAATATCAAGATTGAGCAAGAATCTTCGTCACATTAGAACTAGTTATTTTCGTCGGGTTGAGTCGGCAAATACTTTATCAACAGTTTTTGACCCTGTTTACCCATCTCTTGCAATAAATTTTCAATCTTTTGCATAGCCAGAGGTGACAGCTTAGAGCGTCCATTTTCCCAACGGTTAACTGTGGAATAAGTAACACCCAAATGTGTCGCAAACTGCTCTTGCGTTAAACCGGCTCCAGTACGGAGTTCATGGATGAGCTGCCCTAGTTTTGGTTGTTCGATTACCAAAGGTTTTTTGATAGTCATTTAGCTCATAATCCACTACTTGAGTAGCAAATAATATGTAATTTGCTACATCATAATAGTGCAAAAGGCTACTGTAAGCCGTTAATATACGGTTATTGATTATACCCTTAAATTAATATTTAAGTATTTTCACAGTTTTAGATAGAAAGATTGAGCAAATTTAGTAGAATAACTTAGTTGGTAATCGCAAAGAATTTACAATGGTAAAAAAATACTGGTAGAAAACGCTGCATCGGCTTGTCACTTTCCATGCTAAAGATTTGCTGCTCTCCTTGCTAATCATTCCATTTCATCAGCACCCCATCCGTCACAACAAAACCCCATTGCGGAAACTTCACCAGTAATTTCTTGATCACAATCTGTAAAGCGGGGTCATCCTCCCAACATTCCACAAGAAACTCAAAATCAAGTTCTTCTCTTAGAATTCCTGCCATTTTGAGTTTCTCCATTCGCCAGGGTCTTGCTTTTGACCTCGCGACAATTGCTTCAGGAGACCATTTTTCAGGCTGTGGTACAGGCGCAGCGGAACAGTTGTCTTCTCTACGAGACGCTACGCGAACACGATCCGCTTGCAATGCTTTACCTGAAGCTGAGTTTTCAACTATCAACTCAGCAGGCTGACTCGGTTCTACTTGCTCTTCAAGCACAGTTGCGGATTTTTCATTCTGGGCAAGCGGCGCGGCGGAACAAGTGTCTTCAAGACAGTCTTTCTGCTCATCACCACAATCTTGGCTTTCTTTTTTCAAAAAAGCAGATTCATCCTGTAAAGCATCCACGAGCGTCAGCGACGTGCAGTCATTCGCCGTAGGCGATTTCTCTTGTTCTGACGCGCTTTCGATAACTTGAGACGACGCGCCCCCAAAAGGCGCGATCGCCGTCTCCTCAACTTGTAAATTTTCACTTTGTGCGTCAGAACCAACTACCATACCAACAACAACATTAGTTGGTTGTTGGTAGGTAGTTAACTGGTAGTTAGAAACGTTGTTAGGATTTTGGAAGCCTTGCAAATCCTCACTTTTTTGACCATTCTTTTGGAATGATTCCAAATCAGCGTGGATTTGTTCCACTTTGGGGCGGTTTTGATTCTGTTCGGGCTGGTTTATTTTCTCCCCAGCGTGGACAGCTTTCTCGTCACAAGAATTACTTTCCTCAGACGTGGACGATTCCCAGTAAAAGCGATTGTAGTAACCGTGAAGGTTACGAACCCGATAACCAATCAGCCCAGGTCTACCGGAGGGTAAGCGGCCAAACAATTCCTCAAACTGAAACAATCCTTGGGCTGTCAATGCCGCACCTGCTTTTTGGAACGATTTATAAGTGAGGTTAGTATCGAGTTTATGGGCTGCCCCGCCAAATTGTTCTGCTGCAACGCTATCTAACCAAAGCTGCTGCACAGACGGGGGCTGCTGACGAACCCAGTTGATATCCTCAATTGATACTTTACAATGTGGTCTAATTGATTTATCTGGGTCTACTTGTTTGCGCTCGCTTCGCTGTTTGCTACCACCGTTAATTGCTTTTAATGCTGTGGTCATGTTCTTTCCCCTAATTTTTCCATAACAATCCAGGCGGCATAGTTGCAATGCGGTCGTCAAAACTATTTGCTGCCCCTGATTACGCCGTTTTTCCTACGTGTGAGCGAAAGGTAAGGTTAATTCGTGTACTGACAAATTTTTTAGTTTTAGGAAGTTGATGGAGATGGGTAGACTGACAACCTCTATGCATAATGAGCAAACTCCCATGTTCTAACCAGAAATCTGTCGGTTTACCTTGTTTTGGTTTGAGTTGAAATTTACGAACTGCCCCCAAACTGACTGAAGCGATTGCAGGCTCAACACCCATTGATGGCTCGTTGTCAGCGTGCCAGCCTATCGAATCCTCGCCGCTACGGTACTGGTTGCCAATCACTATGTTGAACTTGTGACCTGTTAATGCAGTGATAGAGTCTCGAAGTTGGGCTAGTTTTTCCGTCCAAGGCAATGGTCGTAGAAATACACTGTTGGAATAGATATAATCACAACCAGCATCACCATAAATGGATTCAAGACGAGGCACAGCTATAATCTTGCCCACCATCTTGATATAATTTTGCTGCCATTCGAGTTGAAGACAGTGCTGGTAAAGTTCATTTGCTTCCTGAACACTCAAGAAGTCAGGGTAATAGCTGACTGGTAAAGCAGGGGCTAGTTCTTCAAACAGGTTAAGTTGTTGCATAATGCTTGACTCCAAATTTTTAGCGCAAGGCAATATCACGGTCAATCAACTCATGCCGCTCTCAATGCTCTTTGGTTGTTTTTGAAAACTGATGGTTAGACTAGTAACGAATACTCAATCGCTACCGGACTGATCCGTAAGCACAGCCCTTCAAGCAGACATCGCTTACTTACTGCTAGTTGTAGCTTTATCTTTTGTATTAGTGGAAAAGACTTGATTTAAAATGCTTTGGGGGTACAAACCTACATGACCAAAACGTGGATCATGTATCTGTTCTACTTCTATTCCTTGCTTACGGCATAATGCACTGGCCTTCTTTCCCTTGCTGCCAGCTTGTGAGAGTGATATCTCCAATCCCTGGAGTTTAGCAAAACCCATGATGGTGTACTTATGACCACAAGGGGTATTGAATCGGTCTTGCTCGACTTCTACCGCCTTTAACCTTGCTAGTACTTCAGCCTGCTGACGCTCTTGTTCCAGTAAGCGTTGCTCCTGTTCTGCCATCTGTTGAGCTAGAGCAGCAATAATCTGGATCTGTGTCATAGCTCCTTGAGAAACAGAGTATATGCCTGTTTTGCGAATTGAGGGTAATACTTCATGGAATACCCAACGCTGAAAACGTTTTGCAATTGGCTTCCTCGATTTAAAGATGAGGCGATACAGCCCAGCTTCTGTGACTGTAAGCATTTCTTGCTCCCCACCAGGGGTACGAACATTCTTCGTACCCTTTTCGTCTAACTCCAAAGTCTCTAGGGCTTTACTTGTATCGCTTAATTGCAAACAAGCACAAACATCAGCCCCAACCCATTCTGGTTTTTCTGCTGTACCAACAAATCTAACTTCTTGAGACTCAAAGCTAAAAACTGATAAGTTAGACATAGCTATTTTTATGTTTAGGTATTAGTCCAGCAATGCCGTTCGCGTTCGCGAAGCGTCTCGTAGAGAAGGCGGGCGAAAAGCGCTATCATGCTTCTTGTCTGGAGGCGATCGCTTTAAGAAGAATTCCAACAACTTTGTAACTGTCAACTTCAAATGAAGAACTCCAAGTCCTTGAAGTTCAATAGTTTCAAACAGCAAATAGTAAGTTGAGAAATTGCATAACAAGACCTCCACTTTTGCTAAGTATTTAACTTTAGTATTAATGGGTTGTTAAACAGTATTTATACTTATGCTGCTTCTCTCATTAAACTAGGAGATTCATCATCTGGTGAAAGTGGTCTAGTGTTAAGGTTGTTTACCTTACGGCTTTGCTCTTGACTATTCTGTTTAGGTGATTCTTGTGTA